>WQUQ01000033.1 GCA_009782025.1 Desulfobulbus sp.
CGCTGGGACTGGGAAATCCCCGGCCGCAAGCGGGCGCAGATCGAAGCCTTCGCCGCCGCCATCGCCGGCGGCGGCGGGCCGGTGCTCGACTGGTGCGGCGGCAAGGGCCACCTTGGCCGCCTGCTCGCCTGGCGCTGGCAGACCCCCGTGCAGACCCTGGAAATCGACCCCGCCCTGTGCGCCGCCGGCGAACGGCTGGCGCGCCGCCTCGGCGTGGCGCAGACCTTCGTCGCCACCGACGCGCTAACCATCCCCCCACGCATCGCCGCCGGACGGCATACCGTCGCCCTGCACGCCTGCGGCGAACTGCACCGCCGCCTGATCCGCCACGGCGCCGACGCCGGCGTCGCCCGCCTCGACCTCGCGCCCTGCTGCTACCACCTGCATCTGGACGGTGCCTATGCGCCGCTGGCCAAGGCGTCGACCCTGCATCTGAGCGCCGACGACGTGCGCCTGGCCGTCACCGAAACCGTGACCGCCAACCGCCGCGAACGCCGCCAGCGTGACCGAGCGATGGCCTGCAAACTCGGCTTCGACGCCTGGCGGCGACAGACGGACGGCATGCCCTACCGCAGCTTCAAACCGGTGCCGGAAGCCTGGATGCGCGCCGGTTTCGCCGAATTCATGGCGGCCATGTGTCGCCGCGAAGGTTTGCCACCGCCGGCGGAGGGCGACCTCGAACGCTGCCGACGGCGCGGCATCGAGCGCCAGCGCGAAGTCTGCCGCTTGGCCATCGTCCGCCACGCCTTTCGCCGGGCGCTGGAAATCTGGCTCGCTGGCGACCTCGCCGCCGCCCTGGCCGAGCGCGGCTACACGGTCGAACTCACCGCCTTCTGCCGCCGCGAACTGACGCCCCGCAACCTGCTGATCTCGGCACGACGCGGGTAGCTGGAAACTATTGCCGGCTTCCCCCAAAATCCCCCGAATGCGAACCGACGCCAAGCCATCCCACGGCAAAACCCCCGCCGACGCCCGCCAAACGGGCGCCGCAAGCTCCAGTTTCAGGAGCGTTCGGGTTCAGGGAGATCGCCTGATCCGCCACCTGCGCAGCCGCCATGTGCTGTGGCTGCACGGCTGGATCATGGGGTTGCTGACCCTGGGGACGATGTGGGCCGGCGCGGCCGCGCTGCGCCACGCCGGAATCCATTCGCTGGCCGTGCGCTACGGGCTGGTTCTGGGCGCCGGCTACCTGTGCTACCTGCTGCTGTTGCGCATCTGGGCCGGCGCGCTGGTGCGCCAGCGCGAACTGCTCGAAGGCGTCAGCGACCTGCCAGACATCATCAATACAGGCTCCAATGGCGGAAGCTGCCACGCCGCCGCCAGCAACTGCGACGGCATCAGCGGCCATATCGACCTGCCCGCCGAGGCGGGAGACGGCGCCGGCTCCGCGCTGGGCGGCCTGGCTTCGGGCGCGCTGGAGGGGGCTGGCGCGGCGGACGAAGGGGCCATCGTCATCATCCCCGTGCTGGCCGTATTTGCGATGATAACGGCGGCGGTGCTGGGCGCGGGTTGGCTGCTGCTGGCCTACTTCGGTACCGATGCGCTGCTCGCCGCCGCGGTGGAACTGGCTTTTGCCTACACCGCGGCGCGCACCGCGGTGCGCGTGGAGCGCGAAGGCTGGCTGCTGGCCGCCATCCGCCTGACCTGGAAACCGCTGCTCGGCGCGCTGGTCAGCGCCGTGCTGCTGGGCGCGCTGATCGACCACTTCATCCCCCAGGTCGACACCCTGCCCGCCGCCGTGCGAACGCTGCGCGGGCGTTGAGGCGGCGAAGGACGGCTGCAAACCCGGCCCGCAGCCCCCGCGACGTCGTTCATCCCGGCGTGGTGAGCGTCGCCAGAAGGGCAATCAATTCACTCGGATGGTCGATGATCCGGTCAGCGCCCCAGGCCGAAATCGGGCCGATGTCGCCGAGGTAGCCCCAGGAAACGGCCACCGTCAGGCAACCGGCGGCCTGGCCGGCGATGATGTCGCGCTGGTCGTCGCCGACGTAGAGGGTACGCTCCGGCGCGCAGCCGAGCAGGGCGCAGGCATGCAGCAAGGGCAGCGGCGAGGGCTTGGTTTGCGCCGTGGTGTCGCCGCTGACGATGCAGGGCGAGCGCGGCGACAGGCCGAGCCGGGCGACCAGCGGCTCGGTGAAGCGGCGGCGCTTGTTGGTGACGACGCCCCAGGACAGGCGCATGGCTTCCAGCCGGTCGAGCAATTCCGGGACGCCGTCGAACAGCCGGGTGTCGGCGCACAGGCGGGTTTCGTAGAGATCGAGAAAGCGTTGCGACAGGCGCTCATAATCGGGATGCTCAGGCTCGATGCCGAAGCCGGCGCGCAACAGCCCGCGCACGCCCTGCGAGGTGAAGGGGCGCAGGTGAGACAGCGGCTGCTCGTCCAGCCCTTCCTCCCGCAGCAGCGCATTGGTCGTCCAGCCGAGATCGGGGGCGGTATCGGCCAGGGTGCCGTCGAGATCGAACAGGATGGCCTGGAGCATGCTTCGGGTATCGCCCTGGGGTCAGGCGGTGATTCTGGCGACCAGCGGGAAGGCCGATGGCTTGCGAATGGATGCTATCGACAGATCGACATCCAGTTCGGGCCAATAGAGATGGTCCT
>WQUQ01000034.1 GCA_009782025.1 Desulfobulbus sp.
CGATGATCGCCTCGCCGACCGGGCGGCCCTTGCCGAACGAGGGGCTGAGGTGCATGCGCAGGCCGGGGGCGGCGTTGACCTCGACGATGCCGCCGCCCTGATCTTCCAGCGGTTTCAGCATGGTGTCGCAGACGACGTCGATGCCGGCGATGTCGAGACCGACCGTCTGGGCGGCGGCGACGGCGGCGGCGGCGAGTTCGGGATGCACGCTGTCGGTGACATCGGTGGCGCTGCCGCCGGTCGACAGATTGGCGTTGTTGCGCAGCACGACGCGCACGCCGCGCTCCGGCACCGAGTCGGCGCTGTAGCCCTGCTCGGCCAGACGGGTGAGGGCGATCTCGTCGAAGCGGATCTTGGTCAGCGAGGTGGCGTGGCCGTCGGAGCGGCGCGGATCGCTGTTGACGATGGCGACCAGTTCGCGGACGGTGTGCGCGCCGTCGCCGATGACCAGCGGCGGGTCGCGCCGGGCGGCGGCGATCAGCTTGTCGCCGATGACCAGCAGGCGGTAATCATGACCGGGCAGATATTTCTCGACCATGACATCGTCACGAAAATCAATGGCCACGCGATAAGCCTGGCGCACCTGTTCCTCGCTGCTCAGGTTCACCGAAATGCCCTTGCCCTGGTTGCCATCCTGCGGCTTGACCACCACCGGCAGGCCGATTTCCTGGGCGGCGGCCCAGGCGTCGTCCTCGTCATCGACTGGCCGGCCGACCGGCACGGCGACGCCGGCGGCGTGCAGCAACTGCTTGGTCAGTTCCTTGTCCTGGGCGATGGATTCGGCGATGGCGCTGGTGAAGCTGGTTTCCGCCGCCTGGATGCGCTTTTGTTTGCTGCCCCAGCCAAGCTGCACCAGGCTGCCCTGGGTCAGACGGCGGAACGGAATGTTACGTGCCTGGGCGGCGGCGAGAATCGAGCCGGTCGAGGGGCCGGGGCGAATATCCTCGTCGAGATCGCGCAACTCCTTGAGCGTCGCCTCCAGATCGAAAGGCGTATCGTCCAGCGCCGCCCGGCACAATTGCTCGGCGCGCTCGAAAGCCAGGCGGCCGACATCTTCCTCGCTGTACTCGACGACCACCTGGTAGATGCCCGGCTCGACGGTCTGCGCCGTGCGGCTGTAGGTCACCGGGCAGCCGGCCTGGGCTTGCAGGCCGAGGGCGGCGAATTCGAGGGCATGGGCCATCGACACGGTATCGAGCGCATCAGCCGGAATCAGGTCGCCCAGTTCGGGAAAACGGGCGCGCAACCGGCTTTCGAAGCCGGGCAGATCGGCAATCACCGATTCGCCCTCGGCGCAGGTGACGATGGCCTGAATGGCGGTGTGGCGGCTCCACAAATTGGGGCCGCGCAAGGCGCGGATGCGGGAAATGTCCATGAGTAATATGCGTTATGTGTTGAATGATTCGGACAAGCAGGTTGGGCTGAGCGCAGCGATGCTCAATATTTGGCGGTTATGTGGTCAGATAGGAAATTATTTGTTGGGCATCGCTGCGCTCAGCCCAAGCTACAGACTACGGCGATCAAGCCGCCTCCTGCGCGGCCTCCGCGATCAAGTCGGCGGGCACGCCGCGCCGCCGTAGCGCTTCGGCCAGACGCGCCGCCGGGCCAAACAAATGCGCGGCCTCATCACGGCGCAAGCCCTCGCTGACATACGCCTTCAACAGCGCCTGGTAACCGCTCATGCCCTTCAACGGCGCGATGGCCTTGAGCGAATCCACCACATCCACCGGCACGCGCAGGGTGATGCTGGTCATGGCTCGGTCGCGCGTCATGCGGGCCTTCAGTTTTTCAGGAATCATGGCTTTTACGCTCCTCTGGCGTGGCCTTGCGGGCAGAAATGATGCGGATGATTTCGCTTTCAACATCGTGCTCGAACACAATATGCACCACGAACAGCAAGCGGCCTTGTGTGTCATAACCGATCACCGCGTCGCGGGCTTCGTCATTGCGGCTAGCATCCACAAGGCGAAAAAACGGGTCGAAAAACACCTCGGCAGCCTGTTCGAAACTCACGCCGGGATGTCGAACGAGATTGGTTTGGGCTTTGTCCGCATCCCAAACGAAGGCAACGCCGTTCAGTTCAAAGTGAACATCCATGTCATGCAGGGTAGTTATACGTATTTAACTTGTCAATACGATAGTGGGTTGTTGGAAGGGTGGCTTGGTAGGTTGAGATTAGCCACCCCCGCCGCCTTTCGCCCCCGCTGCGGCAGCAGGGCGAAGGGGTCGGCCAAATCAAGCCCGTAGGTGCGCACGCCGGTGACGATGACTTCCTGGGAAAGGCCCAGCGCCCAGCCGGCGGCGACGGCGGCGAGGACGTTGGCGATGGTCTCCATCTTTTTGGCCTTGCCGATGGCCGGTACGTCACCGAGGCGGCACAGGCGGGTTTCGTTGTTGCCGTCGTTCAGGCAGATGCGTCCGTCGTTGACGTAGACGCTGCGCTGGCCGGCGGTGCGGTGGGCGGCCAACGCCGGGGTGTCAGGATCGGCGGCGAACAAAATCACCTCGCCGTCGCACAGTTCGGCGAATTCGGCGACCAGCGGGTCGGCGGCGTTGAGGATGGCGCAGCCGGATGACAACACGACGTCGACCTGGGTGCGGTAGGTCGAGCGCCAGGTCGTGTAGAACTCGCCACCGGTCGGCTGGATGTCCCAGCGCGACAGGTTTTCGGCCTCGGGCAGGATGTTGGTGACGATGCCGACCTGGCAGCGGTCGTAGGCCAGCCCCTCGCCGAGGATGACCGGGCCGCCGTTTTCGATGACCGCCGCGTCGATGCCGCGATTGAGCAAGAGACGCCGGCCGCCGGCCCAGTTGGCGGCGTCGCTTTTCTGTACCTGGCGGCGGCCGAGAAAGAGGCCGTCGCTGCACGCCAGGCCGACGCGCTGGCCGGCCAGATAGAGAAAGTGGCTGACCAGGCGCGCCACCGGCGTTTTGCCGCGCGAGCCGGCAACGCCGATGACCGGGATGCGCCCGTTTTCCCCCTCGGCGAACAGGTTATCGACGATGGCCTGGCCGACCGGGCGCGGCTTGCCGATGCCGGGCTTGATGTGCATCAGCAAACTCGGGCCGGCGTTGACTTCGACCACCGCCCCGCCCTGCTCGGCCAGCGGCACGCCGATGTCGCGGCAAACGAGGTCGATGCCGGCGATGTCGAGGCCGACGACGCGGGCGGCCAGCGAGGCGATGGCGGCATTGGCCGGGTGCACGTCGTCGGTGCAGTCGAAGGCGTGGTTGGCGTTGCGCTGGATCAGCACTTCGCGGCCCTGGGCCGGCACGGCATCGGCATCCAAACCTTGACGTTCGAGTTCGATGTTGGCGGCGGCGTCGATCTTGATAATGGAGAGCGGGTGCAACTCGGTGCTGCCGCGGCGCGGGTCGGTGTTGACCTGGCTGTCGATCAGTTGCTGCACCGTCTGCCGGCCATCGCCGGTGACGGTGATGAAATCGCTGCGGTTGGCGGCGACCAGTTTGCCGCCGACGACCAGCAGGCGGTGCTCGATGCCGGGGATGGAACGCTCGACGAGCACGCCGGAACCTTCTTCGACAGCGATGGCGTAAGCCTTGCGGACATCTTCGGCGGCGGTCAGGTCGATGAAAACGCCGCGCCCGTGGTTGCCGTCGGTGGGTTTGACCACCACCGGATAACCGATGTCCTCGGCGGCGGCGCAGGCATCAATGGCATCGCTGACTTCGCGCCCTTCCGGCACCGGTACGCCGGCCGCCGAGATCAGTTCCTTGGTCAGATCCTTGTCACGCGAAATGGTTTCGGCGATGGCGCTGGTGCGGTCGGTTTCGGCCGTCCAGATGCGGCGCATCGCCGCGCCGTAGCCCAGTTGCACCAGATTGCCGTCGTCGAGGAGCCGAATGTGGGGAATCTTGCGCGCCTCGGCGGCTGCGACGATGGTCGCGGTGGAGGGGCCGAGGTATTTGCGGTCGACCAGGCGGCGCAGTGGCTCAATCGCCTTGGCCACGTCGAACGGCGTGTCGTGGATGGCGGCCAGCAGCAGTTCGCGGCCAATTTCCAGCGCCAGACGGGTGCATGCCTCGTGAAAGTTGCTGACCACCAGCTTGTAGACCCCGCGCTCGCTCGTTTCGCGGGTGCGGCCAAAACCGTCGGGCAGGCCGGAGAGGCTCATCAGTTCGAGAACGACGTGTTCGAGGATGTGGCCGGCCCAGGTGCCTTCCTGGACGCGGCGCAAAAACCCGCCGCGCTCGTCGTAATTGCAGCGGTGCTCGATCAGACCCGGCAGCCAGGCCGACAGGCGCTCGTAAAGGCCGGGAATCTTGTTCGAGGGAAAATCTTCGAGTTCGCCGATGTCGATCCAGGTTTCGCTGACCGGCGGGTAGGTCCAGATGCTCGGACCGCGCAGGGAGAAGCTCTGGCGGAAAATGATGTTTTTTTGGCTCATGGGGATAGCGCCCGTTTCGGTGTCGAATTCATTAACGCTTGACTCCGGTCATGGATGACGCCACGTCATCACAGAAAGCGGTCGAGCAGCTTGCGGCTGTGCCGGTCGAGCGCGTCCAGATCGCGGATCAGGAACTGGATGCCGTGGCTGTCGGCGATCAGCAGCCGGGTCGGCGATAGCCGGCGGATGTCTTCCTCGCCCTTGAGCGTCAGTTCGCTTTCGCCGCGATCGGTATCCACCTGCCAGACGCTGGGGCAGGCGAAGCTCGATACCGAGCGGATGCGGGCGATTTCCGGCACGAATTCGCGGCTCGCCAGCTCGGCCTCGATCAGTTCGCGGGCCGGGGCCGGCAGGTCGTCCAGGCGCTCGATCCAGACGATTTCGTGACCGTCGGCGCTGACCAGGGACAGCCCCTCGTCGGGCGCGCCGATGGGGAAGGCGCGCACCGGGGTAACGCTCTCGAAGCGCTGACCGTTGCCGTCGACGACGACGAGCTTGCCGTGAGCGTCGCGGTGGATCTGGAAATTCGGGATGGGCATGGGGGCAATCAGGCCGGCAGGGTTTTGGACGGTTCGGGGGCGGCGGGCAACTCCGGCTCGCTATCGACGTTGCGCGCCTGCGCCTGGTAGAGCTTGTAGTAATGGCCTTCGGCGGCCATCAATTCGTCGTGATTGCCGACCTCGACGATGCGCCCGCGATCCATGACCACCAGCCGGTCGGCCTTCCTCAGCGTACTCAGGCGGTGGGCGATGGCGATGGTGGTGCGGCCCTTGACCAGATTGTCGAGCGCTTTCTGAATCTCTTTCTCGGTTTCGGTATCGACCGCCGAGGTGGCCTCGTCGAGGATCAGGATGCGCGGGTCGATCAACAGCGCCCGGGCGATGGAAATGCGCTGGCGCTCGCCGCCGGAAAGCCCCTGGCCGCGCTCGCCGACCAGCGAATCGTAGCCGTGCGGCAGGCGCAGGATGAACTCGTGGGCGTGCGCCGCGCGGGCGGCGACGACGATTTCGCCGCGCGTGGCCTCGGGTTTGCCGTAGGCGATGTTGTCGGCGATGGTGCCGAAAAAAAGAAATGGCTCCTGCAACACCAAACCGATATGCCGACGGTATTCGGCGATCGGCACCGTGCGCACGTCGACACCGTCGATCAACACCTGGCCCTCGGTCACGTCGTAGAAGCGGCAGATCAGATTGACCAGCGTCGATTTGCCGGAACCGCTGTGGCCGACCAGGCCGATCATCTCGCCCGGCTCGATCAAGAGGTCGACATCCTGGGTCACGGCGCGCGTGCCGTAGCGAAAGCTGGCCCGCTTCAGTTCGATGCAGCCGGCCACCTGATCCAGATGCACCGGCCGGCTCGGCTCGGGCACGCTGGATACGTGGTCGAGAATGTCGAAAATGCGCTTGGTCGACGAGGCGGCGCGCTGCGTCGCCGAGACGATGCGGCTCATCGAATCGAGCCGCGTGTAGAAGCGGCCGATGTAGGCGAGAAAGGCGGTGAGCACGCCGACCGTCGAATCGCCCTCGGCGATCTGCCAGATGCCGAAGACCCACACCACCAGCAGGCCGACCTCGGTGAGCAGGGTCACGGTCGGGGTGAACAGCGACCAGGTGCGGTTGAGTTTGTCGTTCATCGCCAGGTTGTGCTCATTGGCGGCGCGGAAACGCTGGCCCTCGCGCTTTTCCTGGGCAAAAGCCTTGACCACGCGGATGCCCGGAATGGTATCGGCCAGCACATTGGTGACTTCGGCCCAGACGCGGTCGATCTTCTCGAAGCCGGTGCGCAGTTTCTCGCGCACGATGTGGATCAGCCAGCCGATGATCGGCAGCGGCAGCAGCGTCACCAGGGCCAGCCACGGATTGATCGAGAACAGGATGACCGCCGTCATGACGATCATCAGCACGTCGGTGGCGAAGTTGAGCAGATCGAGCGAGAGGAAGATGTTGATGCGATCCGTCTCGTTGCCGATGCGCGCCATCAGGTCGCCGGTGCGCTTGCCGCCGAAATATTCCAGCGACAGGCCGAGCAGGTGATCGTAAGTCTGCGTGCGCAAATCGCGGCCCATGCGCTCGGAAACCCGCGCCAGAATCAGCGTGCGCAGCCAGCCCAGCACCCAGGCCAAGAGCGCCGCGCCAAAGAGGCCGCTGAGGTAAAGCGCCACCAGTTGCCAGTCGATCGGCCGGCCGTTCTGGAATGGAATCAACACGTTATCCATCAGCGGCATGGTCAGGTAGGGGGGCACCAGCGTCGCCGCCGTCGAGGCCAGCATCAGGATGAAGCCGAGCAGCAACGGCCCCCGGTACGGCCGGGCGAAACGCCACAGGCGGAACAGCGTCCACGTCGATGGCGGCGCGGCCGCCTCGCGGTTGCAGGCCGGACAGTCCTCCGCGCCGGGCGGCAGCGGCGTCTGGCAGATCGGGCACAACTCGGCGGCGGGGCGCTGCACCGGTTGGCCACTGATCCGGCTGTCGCGGTACAGGTCGAACTCGCCGATCAGGCGCAGCGCCGCCAGGTTGCGCGCCACGGTATAGCGCCAGCAGGCCAGCCGGCCGGCGCTGGCGAACAGTTCCAGCGTGCCGACGCCGGCATGGTCGCGCTGGTCGAGGACGAGGCCGGCGGCCAGTTCCCAGGTCTGCGCTGGCGCTTCGGCCGTACTCCAGGCCAGCAGGCGGCGGTCGGTCAATAACACCAGTCCGGGGGCGAAATAGAGGCGCTGGTCGAGATCGGTTTCCAGCCACGCCCGGATCGTTTCATCGGCTTGCAAGGCGGCGCTGACGAGAGCGGACCACGGGGCCGGGAGCGGCGGGATGGCGACTGGCAGGGGGAAATGAGACATCGCGGGAGTATAGCGGAAGGCTCGGGCGGGCGAGCGTCAGGCCGGCCAGCGCACAGGGCAATCGATTGCTTATTCCATTTCTATTTCAATCGGTAATTATTGGTAGGCCGGGCTGCACCCGATCGTCATTGCGCGCTCCGTCGCGGAATCCATGCGGTGAGTGGATTCTGCGACTACGCTTTACTCCGCACAGAATGACGATTCTCGGCGGTTTGTTGTCGTTACGAACGAGAAATTGAATTATTCCATTTTTATTCACCCGGCAATTAAGTTTTGTCATTCCGCGCGTAGTCGCGGAATCCAAAAGCCGCATGGATGCTGCGACTACGCGCAGCATGACGCAGCAGGAAT
>WQUQ01000035.1 GCA_009782025.1 Desulfobulbus sp.
TAGCCAATATCCTGGCGCAACTGCATGCCGGCGAACTCGATCTGCGCGGCGGCTTCGTAGGCGCGTTTCTGGGCGAGCTTGATGTTTTCGCCCAGCGCGGTGACGCACAGCACACGCCCGCCGCTGGTGACAACCTGATCGCCGGCCTCGGCGGTGCCGGCGTGAAAAACGTGGGCATCCTCGCCAAAGCGGTTGTCGGCGGGCAGGCCGTGGATGATGTCGCCCTTTTTCGGCGTCTCCGGGTAGTTGGCGGCGGCCAGCACGACGCCGAGAGCGACGCGGCGATCCCAGTCGGCTTCGATCTGGTCGAGGGTGCCATTGATGCCGTGTTCCAGCAGCTTGACGAAATCGGACTTGAGACGCATCAGGATCGGCTGGGTTTCCGGGTCGCCCATGCGGCAGTTGAATTCCAGGGTCTTGACCGAGCCGTCCTGGCCGATCATCAGACCGGCGTAGAGGAAGCCGGTGTAGGGAATGCCGTCGGCGGCCATGCCGCGCACGGTCGGCAGGATGATCTCGCGCATGGCCTTGGCATGGATTTCCGGCGTCACGCAGGGGGCCGGCGAGTACGCGCCCATGCCGCCGGTATTCGGCCCCTGGTCGCCGGCGAAAATGCGTTTGTGATCCTGGCTGGAAGCGAGCGCCAGCACGTTCTTGCCGTCCACCATGACGATGAAGCTGGCTTCCTCGCCGTCGAGAAATTCTTCGATGACGACGCGGGCGCCGGCCTCATTGTGCTGCACTCCGAGCCGGTTGTCAGCGAGCATGTCGTCGACGGCGGCATGCGCCTCGGCGAGCGTCATGGCGACGACGACGCCCTTGCCGGCGGCCAGGCCGTCGGCCTTGACAACGATGGGCGCGCCCTGGCGCTCGATGTAGGCGTGCGCGGCGGCGGCGTCGGCAAAGGTGGCGAAGGCGGCGGTGGGAATGTGGTGGCGGGCCATGAAGCGCTTGGCGAAATCCTTGGAGGATTCAAGCTGGGCGGCCTCTTGGGTCGGGCCAAAAATTTTCAGGCCGCGGGCGCGGAAAATATTGACGATACCCGCCGCCAACGGCGCTTCCGGGCCGACGACGGTGAGGAGGATATTGTTTTGCTCGGCGAAATCGGCCAGCGCCTGCGGGTCGGTGAGGGCGAGGTTTTCCAGTTCATGCTCGCGCGCCGTACCGGCGTTGCCGGGAGCGACATAGACTTTTTGCAAGCCGGGCGCTTGCGCCAGACGCCAGGCCAGAGCGTGTTCACGGCCGCCGGAACCGATGACGAGAAGTTTCATGGGGGAGTCGAGAGTCGAGAGTTGAGAGCGGGGGAGTCGGGAGTCGAGAGCCGGGGAGTTGCGAGTCGGGAGATGATTTTTCTCTCGACTCCCCTGCCCTCGACGCTCAACTGAAGTCAGTCACCGAACGACCACTTGCCCCAGAAGAAAAGAACGTTGCCGGCGCCCCTGCCGCCCGGCACGTAGGCGCTTTCGATCGAGAGCTTTTTGTAGCCGACCGAGGCGATGGGCAATGCCGCCGGGAAAGGCGTGTAGTGACGGATGTCCGAACGCGCCATGAGGAATACGGTGTAGCCGAGGCCGGCATTCCAGCCGGAGCGATCGCCCCAGATGGCTTTCCAGGCGTATCCGGTCATCCATTGCGGCTTGAAGTGCGAATCCTGAAAGCCCATGGCGTAGAGGCCGCTCCAGTTGCCCTTTTCATCGTAACGGCCGCGGCCATAACCAAGGCCCGGCGGCGATTCCTGGTAGTTGTCGATCTTTTCGCGCGGATAGGCCCAGCGCATGTGGTAGGTCTTGAAGGGCAGATAAAGCTCGTGATCGCCCTGTGTCCAGACGTCGGACACTTCGGTCGAGACGGTGTTCCAGCCGCGCGCCAGCCAGCCCTCGTCGTCAGCGGCCAGCAGCGGCGCGCTGGCGATCAGGCCGCCAGCGAGAAGACAGATGCGGGGAAATGTGGGCATGAGCGACCTCTCAGTGACGGAAATGCCGGGCACCGGTCAACACCATGGCGATGCCATGCTCGTCGGCTGCCGCGATGACTTCCTCATCGCGCATCGAGCCGCCGGGCTGGATGACGGCGGCAGCGCCGGCTTCGGCCAGCACGTCGAGGCCGTCGCGGAAGGGGAAGAAGGCATCGGAGGCGACCACCGAACCCTTCAGTTCGAGGCCGGCGTTGTGCGCCTTGATGCTGGCGATCCGGGTCGAATCGACGCGGCTCATCTGACCCGCACCGACGCCCAGCGTCATGCCGCCGGCGCAGAAAACGATGGCATTGGATTTGACGAACTTGGCGACGCGCTCGGCGAACAGCAAATCCTGAATTTGCTGCGCGGAGGGCTGCACTTTGGTGACGACCTTGAGGCCGCTGGCCTGGGCGGTGAAATCGTCGGGCGTCTGCACCAGCAGGCCGCCGCCGACGCGCTTCAATTCGAGCTTGTTGAGATCCTTGCCTAACGGCACGATCAGCACGCGCAGGTTCTGCTTGGCAGAAAGCAGCGCCTGGGCTTCGGCGGTGAAGGCCGGGGCGATCAGCACTTCGACGAAGTGCTTTTTCTCGTTCATGGCCTTGACCACGTCGAGGCCGACTTCGCCGTTGAAGGC
>WQUQ01000036.1 GCA_009782025.1 Desulfobulbus sp.
TGATTCGCTTCGGTTTGGGCGGCAACCACCCCGACCTGATCACGCAGGTGATGGAGTCGCTGTACATGTGGCCCTCGGCGCTGGACAGGGCGATGCGCCGCGGGACATTCCAGTTGCATGGGCAAACCCGCTTCAGCATGAATTCGATGGATCAGAAGATTACGATTGATCTTCTGGATGCCGACATCTCGGGTTTCAACCTGTTCGCCAGGGCTGCCGGTGTGGTGACCATCCGTCTGAACGAGGTCGTGGGCGAGGGAGGGAACGGGGGCGGCGGCGAGACCGATGTTCCCAAGGAGGAGGAGGAGCCGAAGGACAAGTCCGAAGCCTCCGACCCGCAGGGCGAGGGAGAGAACGGGGGCGGTGGCGAGACCGATGTTCCCAAGGACGGGGAGGAGCCGAAAGACAAGTCCGAAACCTCCGGCCCGCAGGAGCAGGCGCCGCACCAGGACACGGAAGGTCATAAGCCGACCAAGACCGAGCCGCAGTCCAAGGGGCAAGGACAGGCGGGCCAGGATGGCAAGCGGGCCTCGCTGGCTGCCGGCGTCGGCATACTTGGCTTGGCTGGCGCGTTGAGCATGGCAGACTCGGTGGTGTTCAACTCGAAGAGCAACAGTTGGGAAACCAGGGTGCGCCGCAAGACGGGTCTGCGTGTGACCCGCAATGACGAGGAGGCACCGCTGGAGGTGGATGAGCCTGAATTTGCCGTTTAATTCCAATTCTATTTCAATTTAACCCTCTCCCGGCCCTACGGGCCACCCTCTCCCGCCAGCGGGAGAGGGGAAAAAACGCGAATACTCCGCGAATTATCTCCCCTCTCCCATGTGTGGGAGAGGGGCCAGGGGGAGAGGGCCAGCGAATCCTGAAATTGGAAATGGAATAACCCGGTTTTGGCTGAAACGGCTGTCGCTCTCCCCGCGTGCGCTGGAGAGAGCGACAGCCAGAAAGAGGGTTTTTCTCATTTTGCAGCACAAATGGGATGAGTGATTCGATTGCCGCCGCGCCGCAGGTAAAACGCGCCGACCTGGCCTGGTGGTCGGCGCTGGCGTCGTCCAGCGACCTGCGCGCCTTCACGGAAGCTTGGCTGGTCTTGCAGGCCGGCTGGTTGTCGGGTGTGCGCCATGGCGTCCTCGTTCTGGGCGAGCCGGATACCGGGCCTTTCGAGTTGGTGGCGCAAACGCCGGCGGGCAGCCGTCCGGGGGCGCGTTTCTATGAAGTCATCGACGGCAGCCTGCAAGGCCGGGAGGTGGCGGTCAGCGCCGGCGGCCAGTCGTTGGTGGCGGCGTATCCGATCGTGCTTGACGGGCGCATTCATGGCGCGGCGGCCTTCGAGGTCGCGCCGCAGGCGCCCGAGCCGCTGGTGCAATCCTTGCGTTGGGGCGCGGGAGTATTGGAGCGCTGGCTCTTGCAACGCGAGCACAGCGACAGCGCCCAGACAGTCGAGCGCCTGATCTACGTCATCAACAGCGTGGCGCGCTCGCTGAAAGAAGGACGTTTCAAGGACGTGGCGTTGACGCTGGTGACCGACCTGGCCACCCGCCTGGATTGCGACCGGGTCAGTATCGGCTTTCGTCAGGATGGGCGCATCAAGGTACATGCTTTGTCGCACAGTAGCCGGCTGGTCGAAAACATGAACCTGGTACGCGCCGTGGGCGAGGCGATGGACGAAGCGATCGACCAGAACACCACGCTGTGCCTGCCGCGAGACGAGGGGCGCACAATTCAGTTGCGCGCCCACCAGCGGCTGGTGCGGGAGTTCGGCAACCGCAACATTCTGACCGTGCCCTTTGCGCCCGAGGGCGCGGCGCGTGGCGCGCTGATCTTCGAGCGGCCCGACGACCAGCCTTTCGACCGGCAGAGCATCGAGCTGTGCCAGAGCGTGGTTCTGCTGGCCGGGCGCGTGC
The DNA here is from genome assembly GCA_009782025.1 of Desulfobulbus sp. Lineage (GTDB taxonomy): Bacteria > Pseudomonadota > Gammaproteobacteria > Burkholderiales > Rhodocyclaceae > Azonexus. The sequence goes on from WQUQ01000036.1 coordinate 1,905, forward strand.
TTTATCAACGTCTGCGGGAGGAACGCCCGTTCTGGCGCAAGGGGCGCGATGCGCTGTTGCGCGAAGCGGGCCGGCTGTTCGGGCCGCGCCACATCGGCCGCAAGCTGGTGGCATTGGCGGTGACGGCCTTCATTCTGTTCGCTACACTGATGCACGGTCCCTACCAGGTCGGCGCCACGGCCACGGTGCAGGGCGTGGTGCAGCGCGTGGTGGATGCGCCCTTCGACGGCTATATCGCCGAGGCGACCCACCGCGCCGGCGACGAGGTGAAGGCGGGCGAAACGCTGGCTGTACTGGATACCCGCGACACCGAACTGGAGTTGCTGCGCGCCGGCAATCTGGAACTGCAATACCACCATCAAGCCGAGGACGCGATGGCGCGCGGCGACAACGCCGCCGCCGCGATCGCCCAGGCGCAGGCGCGGCAGGCCCTGGCGCAAATCGAATTCTACCGCAAGCAGATTGAGCGTTCGGCCTTGCGTGCGCCCTTTGACGGCATTCTGGTCAGTGGCGACCTCAGCCAGCAATTGGGCGAGGCCGTCAAGCGCGGGCAGGAACTGTTCAAACTCTCACCGCTGGGCCACTACCGTTTGTGGCTGGACGTGGAAGATCGGCAGATCGACGACGTGGCCGTGGGCCAGACCGGTCGCGTGGCCCTGGCGGCGATGCCCGACCGGCGCA
>WQUQ01000037.1 GCA_009782025.1 Desulfobulbus sp.
ATTTCGTCGATGACATCAGAATCCTTGCGGCATTCGACGTGGGCCGTGGCGCGAATCTGATCTTCCACTGAAAAGCGGCGCTTGGCTTCGTTGCGGCTCATCACGCGGCCGGCGCCGTGGCTGCATGAGCAGAAGGCTTCTTCGTTGCCCAGGCCGCGCACGATGTAACTGCGCGCCCCCATCGAGCCGGGGATGATGCCCATCTCGCCCTTTTTGGCCGATACCGCGCCCTTCCTGGTCACCAGCACCTCGGCGCCGAAGTGGGTTTCGCGCTGCACATAATTGTGGTGGCAATTCACCGCCTCGACATCGGCGGTGAAGGGCCTGGCGATGATCCGGCGGGCGGCGGCAACGACGTTGGCCATCATCGCCAGCCGATTGCGGCGGGCGTAATCCTGCGCCCAGCCGACCGCTTCGACGTAATCGGCGAAATGTTCGGAACCTTCCTCGAAGTAGGCCAGATCCCTGTCCGGCAGATTGGCGAGATGCTGGCGCATGTCGGCCTGGGCCAGTTCGATGAACAGGTTGCCGATGGCGTTGCCGACGCCGCGCGAGCCGGAATGCAGCATGAACCAGACGCGATCGGCTTCATCGAGACAGACCTCGATGAAGTGGTTGCCGGTGCCCAGCGTTCCCAGGTGCTTGTAATTGTTGGTGTTCTTCAGGCGCGGGTACTTTTCGCTGATGCGCGTAAAGCCCGGCAGCAGGGCCGACCATTGGGCATCGACGTTTTCCGGCGGGTTTTCCCAAGCGCCTTTATCGCGGTGGGTATGGCGCGGCGGCGTGCGCCCGTGCGGCACCGCCGCCTCGATCGCCGAACGCAGGCCGTGCAGATGATCGGGCAGGTCGCCGGCGTTCAGACTGGTGCGCGCCGCCATCATGCCGCAACCAATATCGACGCCGACGGCGGCCGGAATAATCGCGCCCTGGGTCGGGATCACGCTGCCGATGGTCGATCCTTGACCCAGATGCACATCCGGCATCACCGCCAGATGGCGAAAGATGAAGGGCATGGTCGCCGTATTCATCAACTGCTTGCGGGCGTCATCCTCGACGGGCACGCCCTCGGTCCACAGCTTGATCGGCTTGCCGTTGGCGACTTCTTGAATTTGATGGGTCATTTCTTCCTCTGTCCAATTTTTACGATGGTATGCGTTTTCACGTTCGCTCCTTTCAACATGCCGGTTTTCTCACTTCGCCAGCGTCACCAAACCGTTCAACACCTGATCGAGGCCGCCGAAAACCGAGATGCGGTCGATGCGTTCCGCGACCCGCTCCAGGGTTTCCAGTTCCTTCAGGCGCAAGGCGACCGGGTTGTCTTCCATGACCTTGGCCGTGTTCAGCAGCGAGCGCGTCGCCGCCGTTTCTTCGCGCCGGCGGATGACATTGGCCTCGGCCGCCTTGCCGGCTTCGACCACCTGGGCCAGGATGGCCTTCATTTCGCCCGGCAGCACGATGTCCTTGACGCCGACATCGCCGATGTCGAGGCCGAAGCCCGCCAGCTTGCGGGCGATATGCTCGCCGACCACGGTGTCGATCGACTGCTTGTTTTCCAGCAATTCATCGAGATTCTTCGTGCCGACCGCCGCCCGCAGGCCGAATTGCAACTCGCGGTAGAGATGCTCGGCCGGCTTGGCCAGCCTGGCGAAAGCGCCGATCACATCAGCGAAGCGCCAGGTAGCAGCGAGGTTGATGCGCAGCCCGACCTTGTCGCGGGTCAGGATTTCCTGGCCGCTCACTTCCATCGTCTGCCAGCGCGTATCGACCAGTTCCCATTGCAGATCGCGGTTGAAGCGCCACCAGGCGCTCACGCCGGGTTGCAGCAACGGCTGCTGCACGCCGTCGATGCACAACAGGCCGACATGAGCGGCGGGCACCTGTGCCACGAAAACGCCGTTCACCCCCAGCACCGGACGAGCGCGCAGCGCCGGTTGCAGCAGGCGTTTCACCATCTCCGCCGACAGCGCGGCGGCGGAGAGATCGACCTTTTCCAGGCGCTGGGCAGTCAGGCCGCGCCAGAAGAAGCGCCGCACAGCCGGCGGCAGGATTTCGACCAGCACGTCGTTCTCGTAGCGCAACCCGGCTTCGTCCTCGGCGAGTTCCATGCAGACAAAATGCCGCTCGGCCTCGGCGGGATCGTTCTGGCGCAGGTAATCGACCACGTCGACAGCGAGCATCGGCTCGTCGGTGTTCCAGACGGTCAGCGACAAGGCGCCGAACGGATCGAAAAAATAGTGGCGGCCCGGATTCAGGATGCGCTCGAAATCACCATTCTTCAGGAGCGCCGCGCGCTCATTCTTTTTCACGATAAAACGCTTCAACATGTTCTTCTCCTTCATCATCAAGGGTTGCCGGCTGACGCCGGTCTGGCGGCGGCGGCGGTTGGCTCCGGCGGGGAGGTTTGCCCGGCGGGCAACGGATAACGGCGCTGTTTTGCCATGTCATCCGCTGCCCGCCAGAGCCAACCCTGCCGCCCAAGCAAACCAGCCCCTCGGGCCAGACCGGCGGCGGGCGCTTGCGCCACCCGCAGCCGGCGGGTACTGCAACAAAACACTGTCGTGACAGGACAGTTTTGGAGCGGGA
>WQUQ01000038.1 GCA_009782025.1 Desulfobulbus sp.
CGAAGCACAGGTTGGTCGTTACAACTCGTGGAAGGTCAAGGCGTTCTACAATGAAACGCCGCACGTCTTCAGCACCACGGTGCGCGACCTCTTTGTCTCCGGGGGCAGCGTCAACGGCATACCGCTTCTGGTGTACAACCCCAGCCTGCCAGCAGGGACAAATCTCGGCGTAACAGGTAATAACGGCGCGACCAACGCCACCAACATCAACGCCGCGCAGGCATTGCCCGCCAACAACGAAATGATGCTGGTGCGCAAAAAAGGCGGCATCAAGGCCGAACTCGCCGAGGTGGACAACTTCAAGTTCTACGCCTCCGCCACGCAGGAACAGCGCAAAGGCGAGCGGCCCTTTGGCGTCAATGGCACCCAGGGCGTCGAAGGCTTTGAGCCCATCGACTACACCACCACCGATTTCGCGGCGGGCGTCCAGTACTGGAATGCGTTGGAAAAGTTGGCCTTCAATGCGCGCGTCTCCTATTCCAAGTTCGAGGACAACAACAAGGGCTTTTTCGCGCAAAACCAAGGAGCCGTTGCCGGCGCGGCTCCTGCTCCTACGGCGAACATTCCCTCCAATTTCACCACCGGAATGTCGCTCAATGGCATGCCTGTTTCGTATCTCAGCACGCCGCCGAACAACGACGCCATCAATTTCAAGCTTGATGGCTCGAAGCAGTTTGATTGGTGGAACAGCCGTCTGACCGGCAGCGTGGCCTTTGGTCAAATGAAGCAGAACGACTCGCTGACCATGGTTCCCAATGTGGCTGGCCTGACTTTGTCCAGTAACCCCGGCGCCGGCGTTCTCCCGACCGACATCAACAACTGGAATGGCGTCAATGGCTGCTGGGCCTCGCGTTGCAAGGCCGACGCCAAGATGGACACCAGCCTGTACAACCTCAACTGGTCGATGGACCCGGTGGATGACCTGACGGTGCGGGCCGGCTTCCGGCAATACAAGAATGACAACAAGACGCCCACCTTCTTTGGTGTGAACCCGCTGACCGGAACGTCGACGGCGATCGGCAATACCTTTGGCTTCCAGGCCGGGTCGGTGATGTTGGCGAATCTGCCTTTCGCCAACACCTTGATTGCCCCAGGCACCGCCAACGGGGCGACGATAGCCGGTCAATTGGGTGTGCAGAACGTGGCCAATGCCTATGCCGCCTTCGGCAACAACGGCAGCAAAGCCTGGCCGGGACGTGGCGACAAGACCACCAACTACACGCTGTCGGGTGAGTACTCCATCAACAGGTTCCAGAACGTCAATCTGGAACTGGAGCGCGAGGACATCAATTACACCTACCGCGAGCGCGGCAAGACCTGGGAAGACAAGTTCAAGCTGACCTACGTCAATCGCGACATTTTCGAGAACGCCTCATTTCGGGCCTCTTACGAATATGACAGAAAGCGCGGCAGCGACTATAGCTCCTCGGTGATGGGTCGTGAATTGGGCAGCTTCATGATGTACAACGGCGTGGCCCCCACCATCGGCAACGTCATGGCCATGATCAATGCGGCGGCGGCCAGCCCGACCGCCATCCTCAAGCTGGGGCCGGGCGGCGGCACTTACGACTATGTCGGCTTGCAGACCATTCTGGGCGCCACCTCGGCCAATTCGGGTTCCTTCATGAAGCCCGACATCGCCGACCGCAACCAGAACATCCTCAACGCCCGCCTCAACTACAGCCCGCGTGACGACCTCGATCTGGGTTTGAACCTGCAAGTCCGCCGCGCCAAGTACCGCAACGGCGACCAGTTCAACAGCGGACCGTGGGACACCTCCATCGGCCTGCAACAAAACAACACCAACAGCCTCAGTCTGGACGCCACCTGGCAAGCGGCTTCCAACACCCAGGTGTCCGGCTACTACCAGTTTCAGTATGGCAAGCTGAAGAGTGTTGAGAACTACACGGGCACCACCAACGGCACCGTGGCCGCCACCGCGGCCAGCACGACGGCGAAGTGTGGCCCCCTGGCCGGCACGATGGACAGCATGAATTGCTGGATCAATGCGATGCGTGATCCGGCGGCCAACGTCGACGTCGATTCCACCGACAAGACCCAGATGTTTGGCGGTTCGCTGACGCATGACTTCGGCTGGTTCCGGCTCGGTATGACCTACAACTACGTGCATAGCCAGACGAGCATGAAGTACAAGGGCGCGGCGATGAATAACCTGGCGGCCAACGTCAACTCGGCGGCCTATGACGCTTACGGCCAGCTTCCCGACATGACGACCACCATGCACAACCTGGAGGTCGATCTGATCAAGAACTTCACCAAGAGTCTGGCCGTGCGGCTGATGTACCGCCTGGACAAGTACTCGGTGAAGGATTGGCACTACGACTATCTGGATACGGCGACGAACGCTGCCGGGGTTCCCGCTGGTTATATGGCCTCCGACATGGGAACGCTGAACTTCAACATCAACACCTTCGGCGCTTTCCTGCAATACAAGTTCTGATCGCCCGCACCGGAAAGAGGAGACCCAATTGAAATCGCTTGCATACCAACCCCAATCCGGCGTCGTGCGCGCCCTGGCCGCAGCGGGCGTCAGCCTGCTGCTCGGCCTCGGCCTGGCCGGTGCCGCCCAGGCCAACGAAACGGCCAAAACCGTCTGCGCCGGTTGCCACGGCCCGCAGGGCGACGCGCCCATCGCGCCGACCTTCCCCAATCTGGCGGGCTTGCAGAAGGAATATATCGTCAAGCAGTTGAACGACTTTATTTCCGGCAAGCGCAAGAACGACATGATGGCCCCCATCGTCGCCGATCTGAAGCCGGAGGACATCGGGCCGATCGCCGAGTACTTCAGCCAGCAGAAACCGACCAGCGGCAAGGCGGAAAACCGCATGGCGGCCAGCGCCGGCAAGGTGCTCTACAACCAGGGCAATGACGAAAGCGGCGTGCCCGCCTGCGTCGGCTGCCATCAGGAAAAAGGCGGCGGTTACATCGGCCCGACCGCTATTTATCCACGTATCGCCGGCCAGCAGGTCGAGTACGTCAAGCAGCAGTTGAAGGATTTTGCCTCGGGCGCGCGTGCCAACGACCCGAGCCGCTTCATGCGCACCACGGCCAAGCGCATGACCGAGGAGGAAATCGAAGAAGTCGCCCAGTATCTCGTGGGGGTGGGAGAATAAACAGTCTCCCTGCGTAGGGGCGGGTTTCAAACCTGCCCCTACAGGTTGTCGACCTAAATTACAGAGGTGTCATTCATGAAAAAAATTCTGACGTTCATCATCGCCCTGGCTGCATTGCCCGTGGCAGCGCAGGCCCAGACCTGGAACCCGTCCGCCGCCGAATTGCAGGCGATGCAGGCCAAGGCCGATCCCGAGCGCGGCGAGGCCCTGTTCACGGCCTGCGTCGGTTGCCACAAGAAGGACGCGACGGGCCGCAGCAGTGGCGCTTACCCGCGGCTGGCCGGCCAGCATTTCACGGTGCTCTTGAAGCAGATGAAAGACATCAAGGCGGGCTTGCGTACCAACCCGAAGATGGCTCCGTATATCGAGGACCACATCTCCGACGTGGGCGAAATGGCCGATGTCGCAGTCTGGCTGACGGCCTTGCCGATTCCTGAGGATCGTATCGGCCGCGGCCCCGGCACCAGCGTCGACGCCGGCAAAGTGTTATTCGAACGCGATTGCGCCCAGTGCCACGGCCAGAAGGGTGAGGGCGACGCCGCCAGGTTCTACCCGATGGTCGCGGCCCAGCACTATCGCTACCTGCTGCGGGAAATGCACTTCATTCGCGATGGCGACCGCGGCAACTCGAATCCCGACATGGTCAAGGTCATCAAACCCTACCGCGAAGCCGATCTGGAAGCGCTGGCGGACTACATGTCCTCCCTGCCGCCGCCGGCTCCGGCCAAGTAACCGGCATACGGCGCGGGAGCCATCCCGCGCCACCGCTGTCCGCAACCCAATGCCATCGCCCCAGCGGCGGAATCCTGCGGAAGGCTTGTTATTTCCCGATGCAGAAGCGGCTAAAGATGATGCCGAGTAAATCGTCGGCGGTGAATTCGCCGGTGATTTCGCCGAGCGCGCGCTGGGCCAGGCGCAGTTCTTCGGCGAACAGGTCGAGCGCTGGCAAATGGCCGGCGGCCACGGCGCGGGCAGCGGCGATGTGTTCCTGGGCGGTCGTGAGCGCTTGCACATGGCGTTGGCGGGCGATGAAGACGTCTTCCGCCGGATGCCAGCCGGCGATGCGCAGCAGTTCGGCGCGCAGCAGATCGATACCCTGGTTGGTCCTGGCGGACAAGGAAATGGCCACCGCGTCGCCGTGGGCGTCGTGTTCGGCGTGGCGTTCCGGCTGGCGGTTGGCGAGATCGATCTTGTTGTAGACGGTGAGGCGCGGCAGGTTGGCGGGCAGACGGGCGAGGATTTCCCGGTCGACGTCGGTCACGCCGGCGCGGGCGTCGACCAGCAGCAGCAGCGCGTCGGCTTTGGCGATTTCCTGCCAGCTTCTGGCGATGCCGATGCGCTCGATTTCGTCGGTGGTGTCGCGCAGACCGGCGGTGTCGATGATGTGCAGCGGAATGCCCTCGATCTGGATGGTCGAGCGCAGAGCGTCGCGGGTGGTGCCGGCGATGGCCGTGACGATGGCCAGTTCGTCGCCGGCCAGGCGGTTGAGCAGCGAGGATTTGCCGACATTGGGCTGGCCGGCGAGGACGACGTGCAGACCCGCTTGCAGCAGGCGGCCCTGGCCGGCGCGGGTGAAAATTTCGGCCAGCTTGCCTTGCAGGCGTTCGAGACGGCCGAAGGCATCGGCGGCCTTGAGGAAGTCGATGTCCTCCTCGGGAAAATCAAGCGTGGCTTCGACCAGCATGCGCAGATCGATCAGTTCTTCGGTCAGACCGTGGATGGCCCGCGAGAATTCGCCTTGCAGCGAGCGCACGGCAGAACGAGCAGCGCTGGCAGTAGCGGCGTCGATGAGATCGGCGATAGCCTCGGCCTGGGCCAGATCCATCTTGCCATTGAGAAAGGCGCGGCGGCTGAATTCGCCCGGCTCGGCCAGCCGGGCGCCGAGATCGAGGCAGCGGGCGAGCAGCATCTGTAGCACCACCGGGCCGCCGTGACCTTGCAGTTCGAGCACATCCTCGCCGGTAAAGGAATGCGGCGCGGGAAAATGGAGCAGCAAGCCGCTGTCGATGACGCTGCCGTCGGCGGCGCGGAATTCGGCCAGGGTGGCATGGCGCGGCCTGGGCGTCTTGCCGCACAGCGCCAAAGCAAAGGGCAGCAAAGCGCTGCCCGAAATGCGGATGACGCCGACGCCGCCCCGGCCGGGAGCCGTGGCGATGGCGGCGATGGTGTCAGCGCTCACTTACATCTCAGGCCTTGGCGTCATTGGCCGCCTTGCCGCCGGCGCCGATCATGCGGGTAATCTGCCACTGCTGGGCGATCGACAGGATGTTGTTGACCACCCAATAGAGCACCAAGCCCGATGGGAACCAGAAGAACATGACGCCGAAGATCAGCGGCATGAACAGCATCATCTTGGCCTGGATGGGATCTGGCGGCGTCGGGTTGAGCTTGGTCTGGATGAACATCGAGACCATCATGATGACCGGCAGGATGTAGTAAGGATCGGGCGCGGCCAGGTCCTTGATCCACAGAATCCACGGCGCACCGCGCATTTCGACGGCGCCAAGCAGCACCCAGTAGAGGGCGATGAAAACCGGAATCTGGATCAGGATCGGCAGGCAGCCGCCGAGCGGATTGACCTTCTCGGTCTGGTACAGCTTCATCATTTCCTGATTCAGGCGCTGTTTATCGTCGGCGTAGCGTTCCTTCAACTGCATCAGGCGTGGCGTGAGCAGGCGCATTTTGGCCATCGACTTGTAGGAAGCGGCCGACAGCGGGAAGAAGGCGGCCTTGATGATGATGGTCAGAATGACGATGGCCCAGCCCCAGTTGCCGACGATGCCATGGATGAATTGCAGCGCCCAGAAAATCGGCGCGGCAATCACCGTCAGCCAGCCGTAATCGACGACCAGATCGAGACCCGGCGACATCTGCTTGAGCACCGCCTGCTCCTGCGGCCCGGCGTACAGCTTGACGGTGGTAGTGGCAGTGGCGCCCGGCGCAATCTCGGTCATGGGCACGATCAAGCCGGCCTGGTAAACATTGGCATTGTCCAGCTTGCGCGCGTAGAACTCGCGCGCCGCGTTTTCGGGCGGCACCAGGGCGGCAACAAAATAATGCTGAACCATCGCCAGCCAGCCGTCGTTGGCGGTCTTGGCAAACTTGGCCTTGCCTTCGGCGATGTCGGAGAATTTCAGCTTCTGGTACTTGTGTTCATCGGTATAGACGGCCGGGCCGGTGAAGGTCATGACCATTCTCGATTCGCCTTCCGGCGTTTCGCCATCGCGCTGAATCTGAAAATAAGCGTGCGGCGCAATCGGCTGTCCGCCGGCGTTGGTGACTTCCCAGGCCACGTCGATCAGGTAGGAATTGCGATGAAAGGTCAAAATCCTGGCGATTTTGCCGCCATTCGGGCCATCGGCCTCAAGGCGAACCTGCAAGGTATCGGCATGGTCGGCCAAGGTCGTGGGGCCAGCGACGCGGCGGAAAATCGAGCGGTGCGTCGGCAGGCCGTCGCCAATCAGGCCGCTTTGCGCGAAATACTGGTGCTTGGCGTCGAACAGGACGAAGTTCTTGCTCGGGTCGTCCTTTTCCTTGTAGTTGAACAGTTCGAGGCGGACGATGTCGCCGCCCTGGGTCGAGATGGTGGCTGCCAGCAGATCGGTGGTAATGGTGAAGGTCTCGGCGGCGCTGGCCGGGGCCGGAGCAACGCTGGCGCTTGGCGCGGTCACGCTGCCGGCTTGCAGATTGGCGCTGGGACGCGGCGCATCGCCGTTGGCGACCGGGGTGCCGGCGGCGGCAACTTCGGCAGCCGGCTTCGGCTGATTGTATTTCTGCCAGTTTTCCCACAGCAGAAAGCTGGAGAGCGCAAAGATGATAACCAGGATCAGGCGACGAGTGTCCATGAACAGCCCATGCAATCAATCAGTTACAAATCAGGGTACCGGATCGTACCCGCCTGGGCGCCAAGGGTGGCAACGGCAGATGCGCTTTACGCCCAGCCAGCCGCCCTTGATGACCCCGTACTTCCCTACCGCTTCCGCCGTATATTCCGAACAACTCGGAACATAGCGGCAGCTTCGCCCCAGAAACGGGCTGATCGTATACTGATAAACACGAATCAGGCCGACCAACAGGCGTTTCATGTCGTCTCAAGCGGCCCCGCGAAGCGCCGCAATTTGGCCAGCAAGGCGAGAAAATCCTCGACCAGGGTGCTGACATCGAGCTTCCCTGCCGATTTTTCCGGCTTCGCCGCCAGACGCACGACCAGATCGCAGACCGGCAATCCGGCGCGGCACAGGCGGAACTGTTCACGCAAGACCCGTTTGCAGCGGTTGCGATCAACCGCCCGTTTCAGGAGCTTCTTGCCAACCACCAGGCCAAGCCGGGCATGGGTTTCACCGATGGCTCGCGGCTGATAATGCAGCATCAGCAACTTGCCGCGAATGGCCTTCCTGAAACCAAAAACGGATGAAAACTCATCCGTTTTTGTCAG
>WQUQ01000039.1 GCA_009782025.1 Desulfobulbus sp.
GTGCTGACGAACTGCCAAGTCTGCGCGATGTTCTCGCCCTGGACGAACTTCGGCTGCACGGCGTCGAGCCGTTTGAGCCGGGTCAGCGTCTCGATGGCGGCGGCCCCGTAGGGTGCGGTTTTCGGGTTGGCGATGGCGAGGCGCTTGAAGTTGCCAGCTTTCAGAACCTCGCCCTGGGCATCGACGACATCCGCGCTGGCCGACCACAGCGCCAGCGCGCCAACCGCATAGGTGAAGCGGCTGCCGGCCACGGCCCGGCCTTCCTGCTCCAGCCTGGCCGGCGTCGCCTCATCGGCCGACAAAAAAACCGCGAACGGCGCGCCATGACTAATCTGGGCGTAAAACTTGCCGGTTGCGCCAAAGGAGAGAATCGCCTTGTGGCCGGTCTCACGCTCGAACTCGGCGGCGATCCGCTGCGCCGGCGCGGTGAAATTGGCGGCGACGGCGACCTGCACCTCGCCGGCATGCACCGCGGCGGCGAGCAAAGCAAGGAACAGCGCGGACAGACGAACGCCGCCGTGCCAGCGAAAAATCGGGAAGTTCATGAGGGTCTGCTTGATCCATCCATATCGCGCTGGCGATCATACCCGCGCCGGGATGGGTTTGCGCGGCAGAGATTGTTGGCGCGTCATCGGGGCCATCGGCGTCTACAATCTGCGCATGATGGAGCAAGCGGTTTACTGGATTTTGCGCTGTCAGCGGCGGGTGCTGGCTTTTCCCGGACGGGCGGCGGAGGCTTTCTTTCCCATTGCATCGCCGATGGCTTTCGCCGATCCGGCGGCGGTCGCGCCGGTCGGCGCATGGCGGGGACGGCTCTGTCTGACCGCCGATGTCGAGCGTTTTCCCGATCTGCCGGGCGGCGAGGCACTGTCGCTGCGCGCCGTGTTCGGGCTGGCTGGCGATGCAGCCTTCGCGCTGGCCGGGCGGGCGGCGCAATTGCTCGACTGGCGGGTCAATCATCGTTTCTGCGGCCGTTGCGGCGCGCCGACCTTGCGCGTGGAAAATGAACTGGCGATGCGTTGTCCGGCCTGCGGCCTGCTCGCCTATCCGCGCATTTCGCCGGCGGTGATGGTTCTGGTGCGCGATGGCCGGCGCTTGCTGCTGGCCCGCAGCCCGCGTTTCAAGCCGAGCATGTACAGCGCCCTGGCCGGTTTCGTCGAACCGGGCGAAACGCTGGAGCAGTGCGTCGTCCGCGAGGTGCGCGAGGAGGTGGGCATCGAGATCGCCAACCTGCGCTATTTCGCCAGCCAGCCGTGGCCGTTTCCCGATTCGCTGATGATCGCCTTCTTCGCCGATTATGCAGGCGGCGCCATCGTCGCGCAGCCGGACGAGATCGAGGCCGCCGGCTGGTTTCTGCCCGAGGCGCTGCCGCTGTTGCCGGAGCCGGTCAGTATTGCGCGCCGCTTGATCGAGGCGGCGTTGAGTGACGAACTCGCGCGCCGAGCCTGAAGTTCGCGGCGATGGCCGGTTGCCGGAGCGACCCCAGCGGCCTTTTCTTCGGGGGAAACGGGTCTAGAATCAGATCAGTGACAGACGGCCATCCCGTCGAAGGGGAATCCACGGATTCCCGCAAGGTGGAGCCAAAAACGATGATGAATGTGGAACCTGATCGACGTTGCAATCATGACCGGCGCGAAAGCGACGGTGTGTTCTGGGATAGGGAAGAGCGGCGCTGGGTGCCGGAACGGCGTAGCAGCCTCGTCGAGGAAACGGAGTTCGACGACGTGATCGAGGTGTTGCCCGTCAATGACGCCGACAGCCTGATCCGTGTTTAACGCCGCTGGCGTTATGGCTGCCTTGTGGCCGGGAGGCGGCTGCCAGCCGAGCGCGGCCAGCATGACCGCGAAACCGACGACGTAGGCGAGCGCCACATGCCAGCCGTGACGCAGCCACTGTACCGCCGACCTGGCTTGCGGATACATGTTGGATAGCGCGACGCCGGCCGAGGAACCGAACCACAGCATCGAGCCGCCGAAGCCGACGGCATAGGCCAGAATGCCCCAGTCGTAGCCGCCCTGGCGCAGCGCCAGCGCAGTCAGTGGAATGTTGTCGAATACCGCCGAGACGAAGCCGAGCGCCAGAGCCGATCCCCAGGAGGCCGCCGGCAATTGCTCGACCGGCATCAGCGAGGCGCAGAGCACCAGCGCGAGCAGAAAAATCGAGCCTCGGGCGGCTTCCGGCAGCACTTCCCAGTCATGGCGGCGTACCGGGATGGTCAGAATGATTGCCGTCCAGACGGCGACGCCGATGAAGGGAAAATGTTCGGCCTGCTCCGAAAAGTGGATGTTGACCACGACATTGGTCACGACAGCGAACGCCAGCATGGTGGTGACGATGCCGATGCGCCCCCAGTCGACATGGGTATGGGCATGCGCATGTTTGATGATCGGCGAGTAAGCCTGCTGCTGCCGGGCGCCGAAATAGGCGACGATCAGCAGCGCCGCGCCCGCCGCGACGTAGGCGTGCAAGACATCGAGGGGCGAAATGCCGGCGATCCACATCATGGTCGTGGTGGTGTCGCCGACCACCGAACCGGCGCCGCCGGCATTCGCGGCGGCGACGATGGCCGCCAGAAAGCCGATATGCACCTTGCCGCGAAACAACTGATGGGCCATCGCGCCGCCGATCAGCGCGGCGGCGATGTTGTCGAGAAAGGCGGAGAGCACGAAAACCATCACCAGCATGACGAAGCCGCCCTTCCAGTCCGCCGGCAGAAAGCGCGGCAGAATCACCGGCACATGGCTTTTCTCGAAATGCCGGGCGAGCAGCGCGAAGCCGGTCAGCAAACAGAACAGGTTGGCAATCGTCACCCACTCATGAGCGAGATGGCCGAACAGCCCGGCCAGACCGGGGCCAGTCTTGAAGCCGGTGAATGACAGCTTGTAGCCGCTGATCGCCGCCAGCCCGGTCAGCGCCACGGCCAGCGTGTGGCGATGCAGCAGCGCGACGCCGAGCAGGGTCAGCGCAAACAGGATGAAATCGACGGGAATGTTGGCGACCAGGGGCAAATCGCCAGCGGCGCAAGCGACCCGGGGAAACAGGGCGAGCAGGGCGAACAGGGTGAAAAGGCAGCGGCGCATGGCGATTTTCTGGACTACGGGTTATTGGCTTGCCGGGTTGATGATTGCACCGCCGTCATGCCCCCCGGCCAGCCGGGCGCGCAACTGGCCGCAAGCGCCTTCGACATCCTGGCCCGCCGACTGGCGCAGCCGGGTCAGGATGCGGCGGCGGTTCAGGCTGACTGCCAGCGCCGCCGCCCGTTCCGCCGTCGGGCGGTCGAAGCCGGCCCCTTCGACTGGGTTGAACGGAATCAGATTCATCATCGCGTATTTGCCGGTCAACAGGCGGACGATGGCGTCCATTTCCGCCTCGCTGTCATTCACGCCGGCGAGCAGCGTCCATTGATACTGGATCGGATGGCCGACGGCGCGGGCGTAAATTTCGCCGAGTTCGACCAGTTCGGCCGGATCGATGCGCGGCGCATGTGGCAGCAGATGGGCGCGCAGTTCGGGATTGGTCGTGTGCAACGACAGCGCCAGCGCCGGCTTGACCATCTGGCGCGGCAGACGGTCGAACACCCGGCGGTCGCCGACCGTGGAAAAAACCAGATTCTTGTGGCCGATGCCGCCGGCGGTGCCGAGCAGGTCGATGGCCTCCAGCACGTTGTCGAGATTGTGCGCCGGCTCGCCCATGCCCATGAAAACGACGCGCCGGATGATCCGGGCAGGGCGGCGGGCGCGCGCGGCGACCACCTGGGCGACGATCTCGCCGCTCGTCAGTTGGCGCGAGAGGCCATCGCGGCCGGTCATGCAGAAACGGCAGCCGACCGCGCAGCCGACCTGGGTCGAGACGCACAGTCCGTCGCGCGGCAGCAGCACACTCTCGACCGTCTGGCCGTCGGCCAGGTCGACCAGCAGGCGGGCCGAACCGTCAGTACCGGGGTGTTCGGAACGCACCCGGGCCAGCGCCGCCAGCCGTTCACCGAGCGCCGGCAGGGCGTTGCGCAGGGCCAGCGGCAGGTGTTTTTCCGCCGGTTTCTGGCGTGGCCCGGCATCGAGCGGCCGGGCGGCAGTCCAGGCGCGCAGGATGCGTTCTTCATGCTCAGGGCGCGCGCCGTGGTCGCGCAGGGTTTGGCGGAGATCGGCGAGGCGCACTAGCGACCAGCGGTCTGCGCCGCAACCGGGCTGCGGCTATCGCCTTTGGCGCGGAGGCGAGCATCCATCCAGTTCTTCCCGGCGATCAGGCAGCCGAGCAGGATGAAAGCGCCGGGCGGCAGCACGGCCAGCAGAAAGCCGGGATAGCTCTCCGGCAATAACCGTAGCGGTTGCAGGCCGGCAATCACCATCTCGATGCCGGAAAACAGCGTGCCGGCGCCGATCAGTTCGCGCAGGCCGCCGAGCAGGGCCAGCGTCCACAACATGCCGACGCCCATGAACATGCCGTCGAACATCGACTGCAACGGCGGATTCTTGGCGGCAAACGCCTCGACGCGGGCAAGCACGATGCAGTTGGTGACGATCAGCGGAATGAAAATGCCGAGCACGAGGTAAAGCTCGTGCAGAAAGGCGGCGAACAGCAGGTCGATGATGGTGACCAGCGAGGCGACGATGAGAATGAAGACCGGAATGCGGATCTCATGCGGAATCAGGTTGCGCAAGAGGGCGACGGCGAGGTTGGAAAGCGCCATGACCAGAATGGTGGCCAGCGACAGCATGATGCCGTTGACCGCGTTGGTGGTCACCGCCAGCAGCGGGCACATGCCGAGCACCTGCACCAGCGAGGAATTCTGTTTCCAGATGCCGTTGTTGGCGATGGCGCGGAATTCAGTGGCGGTTATCATGGCTTGACTCCTTCGGCAAACAGCCGCTCGCGGTTGGCGTCGGCCCACTGGACGGCCTTCAGCACGGCCCTGGCGACGGCGCGCGGGGTAACGGTGGCGCCGGTGCGATAGGTGATGCGGCCGCCATCTTTCTTGACCCTCCAATCCGCAGGCGGAACCTCGGCCAGCGACAGACCGGCGAACTGGTCGATCCACGGGCCGCCCTTGCTTCTGTCCTTTTTCGGCTCGATGTAATCGCCGAGGCCGGGCGTTTCCCGATGCTCCGTGACGCGCACGCCGGCCACCCGGCCATCGGCGCGCACGGCGACGATCAGGCGAATCTTGCCGGCATAACCGTCCGGGGCCACGGCCTCGAACACCAGCGCCGCCGGCTGCCCGGCCAGCCGGGCGCGGTAGAGCCGCGACGGCTCGGTCAGACCCAGCTCGGGCGTCGGCGGCAGCATCAGCACGTCGCCGAGCAAGTCATTGTCATATTCGCCGGGCGGCAGCACCTCGCTGATCTTCTGCATTTTCTCCTTGGCGGCCGAGATCTCGATCGCCGGCCGGGTCCACAGATAGACGGCCGACAAGAGGCCGGTAAAGACGGCCACGAAGAGCAGCAGGATAAGCGCCGTGCGCGCGGCCATGCCGGAGGCGGTGAGTTCGCGGGCGGCGCTCATGATTTGCCACCGCCATCCTTCATGCCGAATACCGGCGGCTGGCAGAGCAGGTCGAGCAGCGGCGCGCACAGATTCATCAGCAACACCGCGAAAGCGACGCCATCAGGATAGCCGCCGAAGACGCGAATGATGTAGGCCAGCAGACCGGCGCCAGCGCCAAAAATCAGCTTGCCGCGCGGCGTGGTACAGCCGGAAACGGGATCGGTGACGATGAAGAAAGCGCCGAGCAGGGCGCCGCCGGAGAACAGATGGAACAGTGGATTGGCGAACCGCGCCGGATCATGCAGCCAGAGGCTGCCCGAAACGACGACCAGCGCGCCGATGAAGGCGAACGGCGCGTGCCAGGTGATGATCCGCCGCCGCCACAGCCACAGGCCGCCGAGCAGATAGCCGCCGGCCACCCATTCCCAGCCGCGCCCGGCGATGCGGCCGTAGATGTCCGAATTGGTCAGTTGGCCGGCGACATCGTTGCCATGCTCGCCGGCCTTGAGAGCAGTTTTCAGCGCATCGAGCGGCGTCGCGCCAGTCAGCGCGTCCACGCGCGGCGTCAGGCCAAAAATGAGGTCGATCTGCTCGCGCAGCGACAAGTGCAGACCAACGCTCGGCCATTGCGACATCAGCGCCGGGAAGGCAACGATGCACACGGCAAAGGCGACCATCGCCGGGTTGAACGGATTTTGCCCAAGGCCGCCGTAAAGCTGCTTGGCAACGACGATGGCGAACACCGTGCCGGTAACGACCAGCCACCACGGCGAGAGCGGCGGAAAAGAGAGCGCAATCAGCCAGGCGGCGACAATGGCCGAGCCATCGCCGAGAAACAGGCCGAGCGGTTTCTTCTGCACGCGCAACATCGCCGCCTCGGCCAGCAGCGCGGCGAGGCTGGCAAGCAGCAACTGAATGAGAATGGCCGGGCCGATCTGCCAGACATAAGCAGCAATGCCCGGCAACAGCGCCAGACAAACCTGGAGCATGACCTTGCGGACGCTGGCGTCCTGGAGAAAGAAGGGGGCGGGGGCGAAATTCATCCCGGATTTTTCATGGAGTTCTGTTGGGTATGGGTTGCTATTGAATCAGTAAGCGTAGTCGGAAGGGTTATTGGAAGTTGTGGTGATGGGTTTCGCTATGCTCTATCCATCTACGCTCGCTTCAAACATCGAAGCTGATGCTTGCATTCAACCGTCCAGACATGACGATGGCGCACATTAGTGTTTTGAACTGCTCGATATTGCTCGATGGTGAATGTTGCTCGGACAGTACGGAAAGTAGCCCGAATAACTTTGTGTATAGCCCTGCCTGCTGTGGCCCGACGTTGCCGCCGAATGCGAGCATCTCGATGATTTGGCTAGATGTGATTTGCTGCTGGTTAGGCGGGCTTCCCCAATGCCGGGTAAGCGGCTTCTTGAGTTCAAATAGCCTCTCTCTCATTGCATCAACAAGGTGGCCGTCGATCTTGAGGTCCGACAAAAAGCGAAGCAACAGTAAAAGGTTGGAGTTTTTCATGTCGTCCGGTAGCCGAGACAGGAGCCATTCTTCCGATTCCTTCCGAATCGGGTAGTTGATTTTTGCAATGCAGCCGAAAGGACAATCGGCGATATTGGCGCGGCATTCTGTGCAATGACCTATGTACTGACTGATCGGCTGGGCCAATGTAACGAGTTGCTCAATATTCATCGGAACCTGCTCGGTGATTCCATCTGGCCGCCTTTGATTCACGTGCACTTGGTATTTTCCCAGGATTGTTTCCAGAGGCTCAGCAGGATTGGATTTTCGGATTTCTGCCACTGCAAACTGGGCTAGGTTCATGTAGCCCACTAGAGCCACGAGCTTCGCTTCCGGCACGTTTTTTCGGACTTCACAGGGAAATTTGAGTGCGTAATCTAAAGCCATGAAAAAATCCTCAAAGATAAGCAAACGTAGGATGGGCAGAGCGTAGCGAAACCGGGAAAAGGAACGGGAAAAGGGGCAGGGCGATTGCATTTATTCATCATGAAGTGGCCTGATGCCCAAGATGTTCATACGGAAGTCGTCATTCCAGGCGGCGAGTTTTCGTTTTTTGGCGAGG
>WQUQ01000040.1 GCA_009782025.1 Desulfobulbus sp.
TCAACCCCTCGGCCACGTACAGCGGTTGCCCGGTATTGGGCGCGGGCGCTTTGAGGCGACCGCGCAGATCCGCCTCCGGGCCGTTGACCGTGAAGGTGATGCATTCGGAAGGACAGATGTCGATGCAGGCGTCGCACTCGATGCACTGCGGCGGCGTGAATACGGTCGCCATGTCGCAGTTGAGGCAGCGGGCCGCCTCGGTCATGGCCAGTTTCTCGTCGAAACCGAGTTCCAGTTCGAGGTTGATGTCCTTGAGCACCGCCGCCATGCTCTGCACCGGCACCTTGCGGCGAATCTCCACCGACACCTGGTTGTCGTAAATCCATTCGTGAATGCCCATCCGCTGACTGGCGAGGCCGACATGAGGCGGCGGGCGTCGATGCAAATCCCGGCCCTGGCAGAAAAGGTCGATGGAAATGGCCGCCTCGTGACCCTGGGCCACGGCGGTGATGATGTTCTTCGGCCCCAGGGCGGCGTCGCCCCCGAAAAAGACCTTGGGCAGCGTCGATTGCAAGGTGGCGGCGTCGAGCACGGGCATGCCCCAGCGATCGAATTCCAGGCCGATGTCGCGCTCGATCCAGGGAAAGCTGTTCTCTTGGCCAATCGCCACCAGCACCTCGTCGCAGGCCATGTGCTCGTGCGGCTCGCCGGTCGGGATCAGGGAACGCCGGCCGCGCTCGTCGTACTCGGCCCGCACCTTCTCGAACAAAACGCCGGTCAGGCGGCCGTTGTCATGGGTGAATTCGAGGGGAACCAGGTAGTTGTGGATGCTGATGTCTTCGTGCAGGGCATCCTCCCTCTCCCAGGGCGAAGCCTTCATCTCGTCGAAACCGCTGCGCACCACCACCTTCACCTCCTCGGCCCCCAGGCGGCGGGCCGAGCGGCAACAGTCCATGGCCGTGTTGCCCCCGCCGAGAACGATGACCCGCTTGCCGACGGATTTGACATGCTCGAAGGCGATACCGGCCAGCCAGTCGATGCCGATATGGATTTTCGCCGCGGCTTCCTGACGCCCCGGTATCTCGGCATCCCGCCCGCGCGGCGCGCCGGTGCCGACGAAGACGGCATCCCAGCTTTCGGCCAGCAGCTCGCGCAGACTGCCGACCCAGTGGTTGAAGTGCATCTCGACGCCAAGATTGGCGATGTAGCCGCATTCCTCGTCGATGACGGCCTCGGGCAGGCGGAATTTGGGAATCTGGGTGCGCACCATGCCGCCCGCGCCCTTGCCGTTGTCGAAGATAGTCACCTGATAGCCGAGCAGCGCCAGATCACGGGCCACCGTCAGCGAAGCGGGGCCGGCGCCGACACAGACCACCCGCTTGCCATTGGCGGCGGCCGACACCTTGGGCAGCAGTGCGGAGACATCGCCCTTCAGATCGGCAGCCACCCGCTTCATGCGGCAGATGGCGACCGGCTCCTTCTCCACCCGGCCGCGCCGGCAGGCCGGCTCGCAGGGCCGATCGCAAACCCGGCCGAGAATGCCGGGAAAGACGTTGAACCACCAGTTGAGAGCATAGGATTCGGCATAACGCCCGCCGGCGATCAGCCGCAGGTATTCAGGAACGGGAGTACGGGCAGGACACGCCCATTGACAATCCACAACCCGATGGAAGTGGTTGGGGATTTCGCCCCCGATGTCGGTCGACTTCATGGATGACGGGCCTCTGGTTGCTATTCAATGAACAGACGGGTTTGTTTCTGAATCAGCTTCTCTGCTTATGGTAACAAGTTCTTAAACTATCAGCATAGAAAAGCTTAACCTTTGATTTTCATCATCAGCGTGCTCTTTCGCTGGGCCGCAGGACTTCCCGGCGTCAGGCAAGATAGCGGCCGCGCAATAGCCGGCGCTGCTCCTCGCGCACGCCGAGCGTATCCGCCAGGTATCGGTCGAGACCGCCGAATTCCTCCTCGATCACAGTGAAGGCGGACGCCAGATAATCCTCCCGGACTTCCATGAGGGGCCGGAACAATTCTCCGGCGCAGGCGATGCCGTGCTTGTCGCAGAAGCGCCGGGTTTCGGCCTCGATGGGGTAGTAGCGGTTGCTCAGCAGGTAGTCGTGGACGATGGCCTCCCGCGGCACATCGAGGGCAGCCAGCAGCAGGGCGGCCGCGACCCCGGTGCGATCCTTGCCGGCGCTGCAATGAATCAGCACCGCGCCCTTGGGCCGGGAGACGATCAACTCGAACATTTCCCGGTAGCGGCCCCCGTGTTCCCGGACCAGTTCGGCATAAATGCCGCTCATCATGTCGGCGAGCTGCCGGGGAACCAGGGTGCCGGCGCGGTAACTTCCGAAGAAGTCGATGATGCTGCCAGGATCGATCCCCAGGCCGACCACCCGGCAGGCGCTTTCGGAACCCAGGCGATGAGGCTCCTCGCTGCGTTCGCTCGCGCGGCGGAAATCGCAGACCAATCCGATGCCGAGACTCTCGAAACGGCGCCGGCCGGCCTCGCTCAGATCCGACAGCCGGCCTGAACGGTACAGGCAACCCCATTTCACCCGGCGGCCATCGCGGGACTGATAGCCGCCGAGATCCCTGAAATTGGTGACTCCTTCCACCGTCAGGCAGCGTTCCGCCG
>WQUQ01000041.1 GCA_009782025.1 Desulfobulbus sp.
AATCGGGCACATCGATGACGATTTCGGCCTCGCCCTGGGCGTCGAGCTGCACCGGCCCGGAGAACAGGTCGATCAGGCGGACTTTCTTGGGCAGGCTGCGGGTGGCTTTCGGCGCGCTATCGCCGCCGAATTTGAGCTTGCCCTTGCGGCCCGCCATTTTCTCGATCAGGCGGCCGTAAACGTCGTACTGGTCGGCGCCGTAGCGCAGCCGGCCGAAGAAATAGGCGAACGGGTCGGGCGTGGCGAAGCGGGTGATGTTGAGAATGCCGACATCGACGGCGGAAAGCGTGACCAGCGCCGTCTGGCCGGCGAGGCCGGGCGCTTTGACTTTCACCTTGAGGGGCGTGTCGGGCAGCATTTTCTTTGGCGCGTCGAGGTTGAGCACGAGCTTCCTGTCGCCGCGTTCGAGTGGCAGATGCGCCAGGCCGAGCGCCCGCGCCGGGGTGATTTTTTCGCCCTCGCCGCCGGGTCGCAGCACGGTGACGGCAACGTAGAGATCATGCCGATGCCATTCCTTGTTTACCGGGATGTCGACAGTCGCGCCGTCGAGCGGCACGGGCATCCGCTTGACCCACAGCGTGCGGTCGCCTTCGACGGTAATCAGCGCCTCGCCGGCGTGCGGCGGGGTGATGGTCAGTTGGGCGACATCGCCGTCGTGGTAAGCCGGTTTGTCGAATTTCAGCGCCACGCGGTCGGGGCGGACGCCCTGGTTTTCGTCGCCACGGGCGCTCCAGCCGGCGTAGAAGCGGAACTTGGCGGTCTGCTGCGTGACCGGATCGAGAATTTCCAGGCGATAACGGCCATATTTGACCGGCACGCCGAGCTTGCCGCGCCCGCCGTCGGGAATGCTGACGCTGGCGGTATTGACCAGTTCGTCGGTTTCGGTGAAGCCGGAGTGCCAGCCGCGCTGGTCGTCGAAACGCCAGTAATAATCGCGGTTCTCGCGGAACAGGCGGACCGGCAGGCCGGCCCCGGCGCTCAATTTGCCGTCGGCATTGGCGCGCACGACCTCGAACTGCGCGACGCTGCCTTCGCGGGCGTAATCGCCGGTAAACAGGGAGCGGATGCCGATCAGTTCCGCTGCCGGCCAGATGACCCGCTCGAAATTGCGCACCACCGGCCGGCCACCGCTTTCGAGCAAGCTCAGGGTGGTGCGCACGGTGATGGGCGAACGCTTGCTTTTGGCCGGCGCGAGGTCGACGTCCAGCGCCAGATTGCCGTTCTCGTCGAGTTCTGAGGCTTCCAGTTCGACGCGCTGATGCAGGCTGTCGTCGTTGCTGTCGCCGAATTCAAAGCCGGGCAACAGCTTGGCCAGCGGGTTTTTCTGGCGCTCGAAAACGGCCACGCCGAGCACCTGGTTGCCGGCCGCCGGCGCGCCGTAGAGATAGCTGCCCTTGATGTCGATGCGCAAACTCTGGTCGGGCGCAACGACGGCCTGCGGACTGGAGAGATCGAGCTTCATGCGTTCCGGCAGAAATTCCTCGACGCCGAAACGGAAACTGGTGGTCGCCAGCTTGTCGGCGGGATCGCTGCGCAATTCCAGGTTCCACGAGCCGGTCGGCGCGTCGACCGGCAATTCGATGCGCTGCCGGTAGAAGCCCGCCACCTTGCCGTCGGGCTGCCAGGTGGCGGTGAACTGGTTCTTGCCGTCGGCGCGCTTCAGGATGGCCTGTACCGGCTGGGGCGGCACCGGCCGCCCGTCGGCATCGCGCGCCAGCACCGACAACTCGAACGTTTCGCCAGGCCGGTAAAGATCGCGCCCGGCATAGGCGAACAGGCGCACCGGTCGCCCCGGCAGGCCGGAGATTTCATATTCGGACAGATCGAGCGCCGGCTCCTTGAGCGTAATCATCGACAACTGGTTGCCCTTGCGAGCGACGACGACCTTGGCCGCGGCCGGCCGCTCGGCGAAAGTCGCCCGGCCTTCGCCGTCGGTTTCGCCGCGGGCGACGACCTTGCCGTACTCGTCGAGCCAGGTGACTTCGACGCCGGGCGCGGCCTTGCCGCTGGTCAGCGAACTGACGTAAGCATCGGCCCCCTTGGCGAACAGCCGGGCGGAGAGACCAAGATCGCTGACATAAAAATAGGTGACCTGATATTCGTAACGGAAACGGTTGGGCTGGCTCATCACCGCGATGTAGATGCCGGGTTCGCGCAGTTCCTTGATGTCCTCGACCGGCAGGAAGGTGACGCTGCGCTTGTCGGCCTTCTGCTCGGTCAGGAAGCGGCCGTTGAACACGCTCTCGGTCAGTTTGTGCAGGCCATCCAGCGCCCAGTTGTTGACCGCGCCCTTGAGATCGGTGGCGCGCCAGTCGTAGTCGTATTCTTCATCCTCGTCGTTCCGGCGCTGGGGGCGCGGGCCGCTGATGACCTTGTCGAGAAAACGCGGCAACTGATCCGGCTTGACGCGCAAAAACTGCACGTCGACCTCGGGCACATTGACGGTCACGACCGGCAGGCCGCCGTTCTGCTTGGCCGGCAGCACCATGCCCCGGCTGGCGAAGTAATAGGCCGGCGCAACGACGGGCGTGACCACCGCGTAACGGCTTTCGGCGCTCAAGGTCTGGCCGGCCGCCGAGGGCAGGCCGGCGGCAACGCGCACGACATAGCGGGTCTGCGGCTTGATGTGCGGAAAATAGGCGATGCGCGGATTGTCGCCGATGACCCAGGCCCCCTTGACCAGCTTGCCGCCGTCGATGTCGGTATCCGCCGGCGCGCTGCTGGCCTGCGGCACGGCGTCGTCGGGGCGGTCGCCGTCGTAATACGTCTCCTCCTCGCTCTCGGTATCGACGCGCGGCTTGGCGTCGTCGGGCCGGGCCGGCATCTCGAAAACCTGAATCTGCTCATCGTAAGTCTTGCTGGTATCGAGCGGCTGCGTGAAGCTCAAGGCCAGCGCCGGCGACCCCTCGAATTCGCGGTTGCCGAAATCGGCGATCTGGAACGGCGTATCGGCGCTGCTTCCGCCGTCGTCCGGCTGCCCGGTTTTCTTGACGATATAAAAACCGGCCGCCGCGACAGCGATGATGGCGGCAATGATGAGCAGCAGCGGAACGATGCCAAAACCCCGGCGCGAGAGTGGACGTAAGAACGAACGCGGCATCGACTTCTCCTGGCAACCCAAACGCCGACCGGCGGCGGGCAAAAAATTGAAGCGCCGATTATGGCACGCGCCCGGCATTGGCGGGCTAGCCGGGGATGGCGATGCCGTGGTCGCCCTCGATACTCACAGGCATTTGTAGTACGATGGATGACATTCCAGGAGATTGCCATGACTGCCGTTGCTAGCCGCAAGATTCAGTCCCGCGTACCGGGCGAAATTCAAGCCGTGGCCGATCGGATCATCGAGGACGCCGGCCTGACCATCAGCGACGTGGTTCGCATGTTGATGACCCGCATTGCCAAGGACAAAGCCATTCCGCCGGTGCTGTTTCAGCCCAACGCGGAAACGCTGGCCGCGTTTGCCGAGGTTGAGCGCGGAGAGTTGGAGCCGGTGACGCTCGACCAGATCAGCGAACTGATCCGGGCAGCACAAGCCGAATGAGGCAAATTGAGCATACCGGGCGGTTCAAGCGTGATCTGAAACGGGAAGCGAAGGGGCAGCAACTGCACGACCTTGGAAGCCGACTTGCTGCCGATCATTGCGGCGCTCGCCAACGATCAACCCCTGGAGCCACAGCACCGCGACCACGCGCTAACCGGCGACTGGAAGAACTACCGGGATTGCCACGTGTACCCGGACCTGGTGCTGATCCATCGCCTGATTGGTGATGCTCGCTTGGTCCTCACGCGGCTCGGCTCGCACTCGGAACTCGACCTATAACCAGGCGCAGGAGGTTTTACACCGGCACCGAGCGGCAATCTAACGGCACGGCGCAGGCGTGACTTCATGTGAAGCCGGCTTTTGAACCTGACATGAACAGCCAGTGTGTCCAGGTTTGTTACCTCCCAGCCTGTGAAGCGGCTGGATGGTCGAAGGATGAGGTGGAGGCTAACGGCGTAAATGCCATTGAGGCCAGAATCGCTTCAATTCTCTGAAAACAATTCAAAAAGAATCCGATGCAGGTGCCAGCCCCCCCCGCCAACCGCCTCACCGAAGACGCCGCCGCCCGCGAGCGGGCGCTTGCTGTCGCCTCCTTCATCGTCGAAGCGCCGGCCGGGGCGGGCAAGACCGAGTTGTTGACGCAGCGTTATCTGCGGTTGTTGACCACGGTCGAGCAGCCGGAGGAAGTGCTGGCGCTGACTTTCACCAACAAGGCGGCGACCGAGATGCGCGACCGGATTCTCGGCAGTCTGGAAGTCGCCGCCGCTGGCGTCGCGCCGGAGCAGGCGCACAAGCGGCAGACTTTCGATCTGGCTGGCCGGGTGCTGGCGCACGACGCGGCGCGCGGCTGGCATTTGCTCGGGCATCCGGGGCGGTTGCGCATCACCACGCTGGATGCGCTGTGTGCCAGTCTGGCGCGGCAGATGCCGTATCTCAGCCGCTTTGGCAGCCAGCCGGCCGTCGCCGAGGATGCCGCAGCGCATTATGCCGCCGCCGCCCGCCGCACGCTGGCGATGGTCGAGGCCGACGATGCCGATGCCGAGGTGGTCGCCGCCGCGCTGGCCTTCATGGATAACCATGCGGGCCGTCTGGAAACGCTGCTGGTAGCCATGCTCGCCCGCCGCGACCAGTGGCTGCCCCATGCGGGTCGTCTGGACAAAGGTGATTTGCGCGCCGAGGTCGAGGGCGGTTTTGCGGTGCTGATCGAGCGCAAGCTGGCGGCGGCTGGCGAGTTGCTCGATAGCCGCTGGCAGGAACGCCTGCTGCCGCTGGGTCGTTTCGCCGCCGCCAACGGGCCGGATTGGCTTGAACCGCTGGCCGACTGGTCCGCGCCGCTGACCGCCGGAATCAGCGATCTGCCGCGCTGGCGGGCGCTGGCCGGTCTGTTGCTGACCGGCCAGGGCACTGTACGCAAGATGCTGGACAAGCGAGTCGGCTTTCCCGCCGGCAAGGAATTCTCGGCGCAGAAGGCGGCGATGACCGAGACGCTGGCCGACCTCGCCGCGCTGCCCGGCATCGAGCAATGCCTCGGCGTGCTTGGCCAGTTGCCGTCGCCGGGGTTGAGCGCCGAGGAATGGGCCAGCGTCGAGAATTTCGCCCGCCTGCTGCAACTGGCCGCCGGCCAGTTGTGGCTGGTTTTTCAGGAAGCCGGCGAAGTCGATTTCATCGAGGTCGCCAGCCGCGCCGGCGTGGCGCTGGGCGATGACGAGGCGCCGACCGATCTGGCGCAGGCGCTGGATTACCGCATCCGCCATCTGCTGATCGACGAGTTTCAGGATACCAGCCCGGCCCAGGTCGAGTTGATCGCCAGGCTGACCCGCGGCTGGACGCCGGATGACGGGCGCACGCTGTTCGTCGTCGGCGACCCGATGCAGTCCATCTATCGCTTCCGCAAGGCCGATGTCGGGTTGTTCCTGCGCGTGCGCGAGCGCGGCATCGGCGACATTCGCCTCGGCCACCTGCGCCTCTATCGTAACAACCGTTCCTGGCCGGCCATCGTCGATTGGGTCAACGGCGTTTTTCCGGCCATCTTTCCCGCCGCCGACGCGCCGGAAACCGGGGCGGTGCGCTACGCGCCGTCGGCCGCCACGCGGCCGACGCGGGAGGATAGCGCGGTCGTCATCCACCCCCTGATCGCCGATGACGACGGCAATGGGAGCGAGGCCGAAGCGCGCCGGGCGCTGGAGATCATCCTTGAAACCCGGCGCGAAAATCCGACGGCCAGCATCGCCGTGCTGGTGCGCGCCCGCGGCCACCTCGCTGCGCTGGTCGGCGAAATCCGCCGCAGCGCGCCGGAACTGCGCTTTCAGGCGGTGGACATCGAGAGTCTCGCCGATCGCCAGCACGTGCAGGATCTGCTGACCCTGTTCCGCGCCCTCGATCACCGCGCCGACCGCGTGCATTGGCTGGCCCTGCTGCGCGCCCCGTGGTGCGGCCTGACCCTGGCCGATCTGCATGCGCTGGCCGGCGATGATCGCCAGCGCACGATCTGGCAGTTGATGCAGGATGAGTCGCGCCTGGCCCGCCTCTCGGCCGACGGCCAGAGGCGTTTGCACCCTGTGCGGGATGTGCTGCAACTCGTTTTCGCCCACCGCGACCGGCAGCACCCGCGCCGCTGGCTGGAAGCTGCCTGGCTGCTGCTCGGCGGCCCGCGTTGCCTGGATTCGCCGGCGGCGCTGGCCGATGTCGAGGCTTTTTTCACGTTGCTCGACCGTCTGGCGGCCACCGGCGCGCTCGATGCCGACACCCTGGCCGTCCGCGCCGGCGAACTGTTCGCCCCGGCCGACCCGCAGGGCGGCGCGGTGCAGATGATGACGGTGCACAAAGCCAAGGGCCTGGAATTCGACACCGTGATCGTCCCCGGCCTGCACCGCGAAACCGGCGGCAACGACAGCAGCCTGTTGCTGTGGGACGAGTTCGCCGGCCCGGACGGTCGTCAGCGCTTGCTGGTGGCGCCGATGAAAGCGCGCGGCGCACAGGCCAACGAGCCGACCGCCTACGACATGCTGCGCCGCCTGGAAAACGAACGGGCCGGCCACGAAACCGAGCGCCTGCTCTACGTCGCCGCCACCCGCGCCGTTCGCCGCCTGCATCTGATCGGCGTCGCCGTTGCCGACGAACGCAAGGAAGAGGGTCTCAAACCGCCGCCGGCCGGGAGTTTGCTCAAACTGCTGTGGCCGGGCGTCGCCCAGCCGGTTTTTGCCGCCGCGCTGGCCGAGCGCGCCCCGGCCGAGGCCGCTGTCGTACCGCTCGATTCAGCTACCTTCGCGCCGCCGCTGCTGCGTTTGGCGGCTCCCGACATCCCCTCCGAACTGCGCGCGCCGCCGCTTGCAGCGGGCAGCGGCGGCCCGCCGCGCGAATTCGATGCGGCGGCGACGGCAACGACACCGGAAGCAGCCCTCGGCACGCTGGTGCACCGGGCGCTGGAACTGATCGCCCGCGACGGGCTAACGGCCTGGCCAGTCAGCCGGATGGAGGCGCTGACGCCAGCCTGGCAACGCTGGCTGCAAGCGCAAGGATTAGCGCCGGCAACGGCGCAGACAGCCGCCGCCGAAGCCGTCGCCGCCGTCTGCCGCACCCTGGCCTCGCCGACCGGTCGCTGGCTGCTCGCCGCTCATGCCGATGCCGGGGCTGAACAAGCCTGGAGCAGCCTTGATGGCGACGGCAACGTGGCGCACCACGTCATCGACCGCTGCTTCATCGCCGATGATTGCCGCTGGATCGTCGACTACAAGACCGTCCACCTGTCCGCCGACCAACTGGCGGCCCGCGCAGAAGCATTCCGCCCGCAACTCGAACGCTACGCCGCCCTGTTCGCTGGAACCGGCCTGCCGCTGCGCCTGGCCATCTATTTCCCGCTACAGGATCGCCTGGTCGAACTGAGAGCCGGCCCCGGGAAACTGGGCAGAGGGCTAAGAGCTTATCCGTAATTAGTGTAATCTATTGACCTGAGCCGTACTGGTGCAGCGGCGTTGGATTGAGGCCATGGTGAAGAAGCGAGTTGATTCGTGGGTG
>WQUQ01000042.1 GCA_009782025.1 Desulfobulbus sp.
TGTAAACCCGGCGCCAACGCAGTTGGCCGGCAGCGTCGCGGGCTGGCCGTAGCGAACGGCCAACCACGCTGTCGTCGAGAAATTGCAGCCCGTCTTCGGCGCAGGCCTGGCGCGCCGCGCGGATACCCGCCTCGCGCGCTTTCAGCGTGTCGAACCAGAACCAGAGTGCGGCGGCGATCGTCGCGAGCGTCAGTATTTCGATAAAATCCATCAGCCAAGTATACGGAAATGTGACATTGCTCATGGAAGCCCAAACTGTTTCGATAAATAATCGCCCTGCACCCGGCCATCTGAAAATGTCCATTCCCTTACAGCGCCTGCGCGATCTCCTGCCTTTCTCCCGGCACCCCGCCAGTGGCGGGTTCGTATCGACGGCCGACGGCTCGCCCAATGCAAAAAGCATTGCGTGGCATCGCGTGTTTGCCCATATCGACGATGTGCTGCTGCCGCAGATCATGCGTCAGCGAGGTCTGCTGCAACGCTTCCGCCAGTTGGAGGCCGCCTGTCAGGAAGCCGAACCGGCGCTGGCCGAAATCGAACGCCAAACCAGCGCCGCGCCGCTGCCGCTGCCGCCGGCCGTCCAAGCCGCCACACTGCAAGCCGACAACCTCATCAAACGCCTGGCCCAATGCTATGGCGACATCGTCCGCAGCGTCATCAAGCGCCAGGGCAGCGAACCGGTCCCGTTGTTCTACCGCGCCATCCAGCGCGCCATGGCCATGCTTGCCCGGCGCCAGTTGCTGGCCCACCGCGCCTGCGCCCTGCCCTCGACCAGTTCCTGGCAGCAGTTGCACGCCCTCTACCGGACGGCCCACGACCCCGACCTGCAAGCGCTCAACGGCGATACGGCGCTGATTGAACATGAATATCTTGGCGCCCTGCTGCTCGCCTACCTCGATCCTCAACGCCTGTCGCGCGGCGATCTCGATACCGTGCACCGCTGCGCCCAGCAGTTGGCCGCCTATGCCGTGGTCAGCGCAGCCACCGCCGAGGCGCTGGCCCGGCAGACAACCGAGGCCAGCTTCCTGGTCCGCCCCGAGGACGGCCACCCCGGCTTGCCGCTGTCGCGTCTGAAGGCCGACAGCCCATTTGCCGGCGGACTGCTGATCGATTGCGGCCAGGTCCTGGCGGCCATCGACCGCAATATCTCCCGCCAGCCGGGCAAACCGGTGCAACCGGATCTGGCCGCTCCGCCGGCCCTGCTGCAATCCCTGCGGGTTGCCCTCGGCGGATGCAGCGCCCGCCGTTTTGGCCGCGCCAGGTTTCGCCCGCGCGCCGATCTGGTCGGCGGCCTCGGCGCGGTGATCCAGTTCCTCGACGGCAACGCCTACACCCGCCGTGCCCTCGATGCGCCGGGCTGGCAAAACGGACGGCCCACCGGTGAATGGTCGCTGCTCGACGAAAGCCCGGATGGTTTCCTGGTCCGTTTCGTCCGTGGCGAGCAGTGCCGTTTCAGCGCCGGCCAGGTGGTCGTGCTGCAACCACGCGAATCGAGCCGCACCCACCTCTGCCTGGTGCGCCGGGTCGTCTCCGTGCGCAGCCGGCTGGAACTCGGCCTGCAACTGCTGTCGCCGCAAGTCAGCATCGTCGCCCTGCCGGGAGCGGGAAACAGCCGCGCCATCTTTCTCCACAGCCTGCCAGCCTACGGCTCGCATGCCGGCCTGATTACCGCCCCCAGGACGCTGCGCGGCAAGCAGCGGCTGACCCTGAAAATACAAGGCCACCCCATCGAACGACAGATCGGTCGGACCCTGGAGGCCAACGGAGAACTGGAATTGGTCGCCCTCGAACCAATGCCCGGCTAACGCGCCGATGCTCAGTTACCGCCATGCCTTTCACGCCGGCAACCCTGCCGACGTGCTCAAACACCTGATCCTGATTCGCATCATCCGCTACCTGGGCGAAAAGCCGGCGCCCTTCTCGATCATCGACACCCACGCCGGCGCCGGGCGCTACGCGCTGGATTCCGGGCATGCCAGCAAACTGGCCGAATACCGCGACGGCATCGGCCGCCTGTGGGCCGCCGAAAACCTGCCGCCGGCCGCTGCCGATTACGTCGACCTCGTCCGCGCCGTGAACCCGGACGGCCGCTTGCGCCACTACCCCGGCTCGCCGTGGCTGGCCAGCCAGTTGCTGCGCGATGGCGACCGTCTGCGCCTGTTCGAGTTGCACAGCAGCGACGTCAAACTGTTGCAGGACTGCTTTCGCGGCCGCGGACGACAGGTCACGATCACCGCCGGCGACGGCTTCGCCGGCCTCAAGGCCGTGCTGCCGCCGCCGTCGCGGCGCGGCCTGGTATTGGTCGACCCCTCCTACGAAACGCGCGACGACTACACCAACGTCATCAAAGGCTTGCAGGAAGCCCTGAAACGCTTCCCGACCGGCACCTACGCCCTGTGGCACCCGCTGCTGACCAAGCCGGAAGCGCAGAAGCTGCCCGGCCGCCTGTGCTCGCTCGGCGCGACCAACTGGCTGCACGCCACGCTGCAAGTCAGCGCGCCGTCCCGCGACGGCTTCGGCATGCACGGCAGCGGCCTGTTCGTCATCAACCCGCCGTGGACGCTGAAAAAAAC
>WQUQ01000043.1 GCA_009782025.1 Desulfobulbus sp.
GGCGCTCCAGCACGGCTCCGTCGTGCCAGAGGGCGCAGGAGCCGAGTTCGGTCGAGGTTTCCAGGGCGAGAATCAGCATGGGCCGGCATTTTACCGGAGGGTCAGGCGACCCGTGAGGCCATTACTGGCGCGGCTCGTCCCAGCGCTCGTCACGGTTGAAACGACCGCGGCGTTCGCGCATTTGCTCGCGCAGGCGCTGCCGTTCGTCCGGGTCCATATTGTGCCAGCGCGGTTCACCGTCGGCGCGGCGCGGGTGTTCTTGACGCCAGTGTTCGCGCATCTGCCGGCGCATTTCGCGGCGCTCGTCCGGCGCCAACTCGCGCCCGCCGCCCCATCCCGGCCCGCGCATCGCGCCGTAGTCGTCGTCGCGGGCGACGGCCGGGGCCGTGGGGCCAAACAGGACGGCCAGCAACAGGAAAACACCACGGAATTTCATGACGGCATGCGGAGCAGGAGAAGGTGACCATTGTCCGTCGACGCCGGTCGCGCCTCGGGAAGCAGATGTAAGGATATGTTTCCCTCGATCGAGCCGCAATGTGTTGTTACCATTTGCCGTGGCGTTCCGGCCGTCTCACGTTATCCTCAACGCATGAACGAAACCCTACAAAATATCCTGGTCGTCGATGACGACATCCGCCTGCGCGACCTCTTGACCCGTTACCTCGGCGAGCAGGGTTTCGCGGTCAAGGCCGCCGCCGACGGCAAGCAGATGGACAAGCTCTGCGCCCGCGAACATTTTCACCTGATCGTCCTCGACCTGATGCTGCCCGGCGAGGATGGCCTCTCCATCTGCCGCCGCCTGCGCGGCAGCGGCGAGCGGACGCCGATCATCATGCTGACGGCCAAGGGCGACGACGTCGACCGCATCGTCGGCCTGGAGATGGGCGCTGACGACTACCTGCCCAAGCCCTTCAACCCGCGCGAACTGCTGGCCCGCATCCACGCCGTGCTGCGCCGCCAGGATCACCGGCCGCCGGGCGCGCCGGAAGACGAGGCGGAAATCGTCCGCTTCGGCCGCGTCGAGGTCGATCTGGCCGCCCGTACCCTGCAACGCGATGGCGAAACGCTGCCGCTGACCACCGGCGAATTCGCCGTGCTCAAGGTGCTGTTGCAGCATCCGCGCCAGCCGCTGTCGCGCGACAAGCTGATGAGCCAGGCCCGCGGTCGCGAGCAGGGGCCGTTCGACCGCGCCATCGACGTGCAGATTTCCCGCCTGAGGAAGCTGATCGAGAACGACCCGGCGCAGCCGCGCTACCTGCAAACCGTCTGGGGCTTCGGCTACGTCTTCATCCCGGATAGCGGCAAACGCCAGGCATGATGCCGCGCTCCCTGCTGGCGCGCACCTTCCTGCTGCTGGCCCTGCTGATCCAGTTGACCAATGTCGTCTGGGTCAGCCTGTTCCGCTACCTCGAAGCCGAGCCGCGCGCCCGCGACACGGCGCAAATGGCGGCCTCGACCGTCAATCTGGTGCGCGCCTCGCTGCTCGCCGCGGCCATTGAAAATCGACTGCGCCTCCTTGAAGAGCTGGGGTCGCGCGAAGGTATCCGCCTGCTGCCGGCCGAAACCGACGATCGGCTGACGCCCTTGCCCGATAGCCGCTTCCACCGCCTGCTCCAGCGCCAACTGGCGGCCGGCCTGGGGCCGCACACCCGCGTCGCCGCCGAGGTTAACGGCGAGGCGGGCTTCTGGATCAGCTTTCGCCTGGACGAAGGCGACGAGGATGAATTCTGGCTGATCCTGCCGCGCGAGCGGGCCGCCCACAACGTGCTCGGGCACCTGCTCAGTTGGGTCGTGCTGGCCGTGATTCTCGCCTTCGTCGTCGCCTGGCTGATCGCCTCGCGCATCAGCCGCCCGCTGCGGGCGATGGCCGCCGCGGCCGCTGTCGTCGGCCGCGGTCAGAGGCCGGAACCGCTGGCCGAAAACGGCGCCGAGGAAATGCGCCGCCTGGCCGGCGCCTTCAACGCCATGGCCAGCAGCCTGGAACGCCACGACAAAGACCGCTCCGAAGTGCTGGCCGGCATCTCGCACGACCTGCGCACGCCGCTCACCCGCCTGCGTCTCGAAGCCGAAATGAGCATCGGCGACGACAGCGCGCGCCACGGCGTCATCGCCGACATCGAGGAAATGGAGGCGGTGATCTCGCAGTTCATGGATTACGCCCGCGACGAATCCGGCGAAACGCCGGTTGCAACCGACCTCGCCGCGCTGCTGGGCGACATCGTCGAGCGCAAGCGCGCCACCGGCCAGCGGGTGCACCTGGCTCCGGCCGATCCGCCGCAACTCGAATTGCGGCCGAAAGCACTGGCCCGCGCCGTCACCAACCTGATCGACAACGCCGTCAAATACGGCGGCGGCGAGGTCTGGCTACACACAACGATCAGCGCCGACACCGTGAGCATCGACGTCATCGACCACGGCCCCGGCATTGCGCCCGCCGAAATCGAGCGCCTGAAGCGCCCCTTCACCCGCCTGGAGGCAGCGCGCAGCGGCCCCGGCGGCACCGGCCTTGGGCTGGCCATCGTCGACCGCATCGCCCGCCTGCACAGCGGCCGCCTCGATTTGCTGCCCCA
>WQUQ01000044.1 GCA_009782025.1 Desulfobulbus sp.
TGGTTGGCGATGGGGGCGAGCGGCGAATAGGGGCTGACCCACGACAGCACGGCGAGCAGGATCAGCGCGCCGATCAGGATGTAGACGCTCAGGCGCAGCAGTCCGCGCACGACGAACAGCAAGACCACCAGTCCAGCGGGGACATCGCCGCCCGGCGGAGCGCCGGAGATGCCGACGATCAGGCCGATCAGCAGAAGTTGCAAGGCGAGCGCCGCCAACAAGCTCGCCCAGTCGATGCCGGCAAAACCGGGAATGACCTGGCGCAGCGGCTTGACCGCCCAGTTGGTCAGTTTGACGACGAAGTCGCCGATCTGCCCGGAGAAGGAGGCGCGCGTCAGTTGCATCATGAACCGCAACAGGAACAGCAGGGTGAAGAAGCTGGCGACAGCATCGAGCAGGAAGAACATCCCCCTCATCACACGCCTCCCAGTTGTTTGCCGAGTTCGCGGCCACGCGCTGCGGCGGCCTTGACGCCGGCGACGATGCCCGCCTTGACGCCGGCCGCCATCATGACGGAGAGCGCGGCCTCGGTGGTGCCGCCCCTGGAGGTCACCCGCTCGCGCAGCGCGGCTGCCGGTTCAGGCGATTGAGCGGCCAGCGCGGCCGCGCCCTGAACCGTCTCGATGGCCAGTTGACGGCCCTGTTCGGGCGTGAAGCCGAGTTCCGCTGCGGCTTGCTGCAAGGCTTCGATGAACAGAAAAACGTAGGCCGGGCCGCTGCCGGAGAGGGCAGTGACGCCGTCCATCCGCGCTTCGTCGTCAATCCAGACGGTAGCGCCGACGGCGGCCAGCACGCGGTCGGCGGCGGCCCGGCCGGCGGCATCGACTTCCGGCAGGGCACAGAGGCCAGTGATGCCGGCGCCGATCAGGGCCGGCGTGTTGGGCATGCAGCGGACGATGCGCCGATGGCCGCCGAGAAAGCGCGACAGCGCGGCCAGGTCGAGGCCGGCGGCGATGCTGACAACCAGCGCCGCGCCGAGTTTGCCGGCGAGCGGCGCGCAGACTTCGCGCATCTGCTGCGGCTTGACCGCCAACACCAGCAAATCGCCGACCGCGGCCAGTTCGCTCGCAGCGCCGATGCAGCGTACGCTGTAAGCCTGTTGCAGGCGTTCGCGGGCTTCACGGCTGGGATCGACGACGGTGATGTCGGCGGCGGCGAAACCGCGCTTGAGCAGACCGCCGATCAGGGCGTTGGCCATGTTGCCGCCGCCGAGAAAAGTGATGTTCATGGTGTTTGTGCTTGTCTTTCGCCAAAAATGGCCGTGCCGATGCGAACGATGGTCGCGCCTTCGGCCACGGCGGCTTCAAGATCATGGGACATGCCCATGGACAGAGTGTCGATGGAGAGGCCAGCGGCGCGCAGGGTTTCCGCCAGCTCGCGCAGGCGACGGAACGGCGCGCGCTGCGCGGCGAAATCGTCGCAGGGTTCAGGAATCGCCATCAGGCCGCGCAAACGCAGAGCGGGCAGGGTGGCGACGGCCTGGCACAGGGCCAGGGTTTCGTCCGGGCGGCAGCCGCTTTTGCTGGCTTCGCCAGAGATATTGACCTGAACGCAGACTTGCAGCGGCGGCAGCCCGGCCGGGCGCTGAGCCGCCAGGCGCTCGGCGATCTTCAGCCGGTCGATGGCATGCACCCAGGCGAAATGTTCGGCGACGATCCGGGTCTTGTTGCCTTGCAAGGGGCCGATGAAATGCCATTCGAGATCGCGGTCGCGATGGCGGTCAAAAGCGGCAACAACCTTGGCTGCGCCTTCCTGTGCGTAACTTTCGCCAAAGGCGCGCTGCCCGGCGGCCGCGGCGGCGAGCACGCAATCGATCGGCCAGGTCTTGCTCACCGCCAGCAGCCGGACGCTTTCCGCGGGCCGCCCGGAGCGCCTGCAAGCATCGGCGATACGGGCGAGAACGGCTTGCAGGTTGGCGGCGATTGCGCTCATAATCTCTTGATCATTTCAGACAGACCCCAGTATACACGCGCCCCGAGGACGATCCGCATGGACATCACCGAACTGCTGGCCTTCAGCGTCAAGAACAAAGCCTCCGACCTCCATCTCTCGTCCGGTCTGCCGCCGATGATCCGGGTCAATGGCGACGTTCGCCGCATCAACCTGCCGGCGATGGAGCACAAGGATGTGCACGGCATGGTGTATGACATCATGAGCGATGCCCAGCGCAAGACCTACGAAGAAACGCTCGAATGCGACTTCTCCTTCGAGATTCCCAATCTCGCCCGCTTCCGGGTCAATGCCTACAACCAGCAGCGCGGCGCCAGCTCGGTGTTTCGTACCATTCCGTCGAAGGTGCTGACGCTGGAGGATCTGAACTGCCCGAAGATTTTCAAGGATATTGCCGAATACCCGCGCGGCATCGTGCTGGTTACCGGGCCGACCGGTTCCGGCAAGTCGACGACGCTGGCGGCGATGGTCAATCACGTCAACGAGAACGAATACGCCCATATCCTGACCGTCGAGGATCCGATCGAATTCGTCCATGAACCGAAAAAATGCCTGATCAACCAGCGCGAAGTCGGGCCGCATACCCTGTCCTTCGCCAATGCCCTGCGCGCGGCGCTGCGCGAAGACCCGGACGTGATCCTGGTCGGCGAAATGCGCGACCTGGAAACCATCCGCCTGGCGCTGACGGCGGCTGAAACCGGCCACCTGGTATTCGCCACCCTGCATACCTCGTCGGCGGCCAAGACCATCGACCGCATCGTGGACGTCTTTCCGGCGGCGGAAAAGGAGATGGTGCGCTCGATGCTGTCCGAATCGCTGCGCGCCGTGATTTCGCAGACGCTGCTCAAGACCAAGGATGGCAGCGGCCGCGTCGCCGCGCACGAAATCATGCTCGGCACCCCGGCCATCCGCAATCTGATCCGCGAAAACAAGGTGGCGCAGATGTACTCGGCCATCCAGACCGGTCAGAGCTATGGCATGCAGACGCTGGATCAGAACTTGATCGAGATGGTTCGGCGCAATATCGTGTCGGGTGCCGAAGCCCGCAGCAAGGCGGCCAACAAGGACACGTTCCCGGCCTGATTCGGGCGCTAACGCATAATCAAGAAGGGATACCATGGAACGCGATCAGGCAATGAAATTCATGCACGATCTGCTGCGCCTGATGGCGCAGAAGAAAGGCTCGGATCTATTCATCACCGCCGGCTTCCCGCCGGCGATCAAGATCGACGGCAAGATCACCCCGGTTTCCAACCAGGTGTTGACCTCCGCGCACACCGCCGATCTCGCCCGGGCGATCATGAACGACCGCCAGGCCGCCGAGTTCGAGGCGACCCGCGAGTGCAATTTCGCCATCTCGCCCTCCGGCATCGGCCGTTTTCGGGTCAATGCCCTGGTCCAGCAGAGTCGCGTCGCCGTCGTCTGCCGCACCATCAACATGACCATTCCGACCCTCGACGAACTGCAATTGCCGCCAGTGACCAAGGATCTGGCGATGACCAAGCGCGGCCTGATCATTTTCGTCGGCGGCACCGGCACCGGCAAAACCACCTCGCTGGCGGCCCTGGTCGATTACCGCAACGAAAACTCCTACGGCCATATCGTCACCATCGAAGACCCGATCGAATACGTGCACGAGCACAAAAACTGCATCGTCACCCAGCGCGAAGTCGGGGTCGATACCGACGACTGGGGGCCGGCGCTGAAAAATTCGCTGCGTCAGGCGCCGGACGTGATCCTGATGGGCGAGATCCGCGACCGCGACACCATGGATTACGCCATCGCCTTCGCCGAAACCGGCCATCTGGCGCTGGCCACGCTGCACGCCAACAGCACCAATCAGGCGATCGACCGGATCATCAACTTCTTCCCCGAGGAGCGCCGCCAGCAGTTGCTGATGGACCTGTCGCTGAATCTGCGCGCCATGGTCTCGCAGCGCCTGCTGCCGAAGAAGGACGGCAAGGGGCGGATAGCCGCCATCGAGGTGATGCTCAACTCGCCGCTGATTTCCGACCTGATCTTCAAGGGCGAGGTGCAGGAAATCAAGGAAATCATGAAAAAGTCGCGCGAACTCGGCATGCAGACCTTCGATCAGGCGCTGTTCGACCTCTACGATGCCGGCAAGATCAGCTACGAGGATGCGTTGCGCAACGCCGATTCGCTCAACGACCTGCGCCTGCAAATCAAGCTGTACGGCAAGGAATCCAAGGATCGTGATCTGAACGCCGGCATCGGCCATCTCGACATCGTTTGACCAAGGAAAACGCATGCGCCAATTGCTTCTTTCCCTGCTACTTGCCGGCGCCGCGACGCTGGCCCAGGCTGCCGGCCTCGACGCCATTTCCAGCGGCGACGCCAGCGCCGGAGTCAAGGAGGCGCTGGCCAAGGGGGCCGACTTCGCCGTTGCCTCGCTGGGCCAGAAAGACGGCTTTCTCGGCAACGCCAGGGTCAAGATTCCGCTGCCCGGCACTCTGCAAAAAGCCGAGAAAGGGTTGCGCCTGCTCGGCATGGGCAAACAGGCCGACGAACTGGTCACCACCATGAACCGCGCCGCCGAGAACGCCGTCGCCGAAGCCCGGCCGATCCTGACCGATGCCATCAAGAAGATGACCGTGCAGGACGCCAAGGGCATCCTGACCGGCGGCGACGACAGCGTCACGCAATACTTCAGGCGCAGCTCGGCGGGGCCGCTGACGCAGAAATTCAAGCCCATCGTCAAGGCCGCCACCAGCAAGCTGAAACTGGCCGAGCAGTACAACAACGTTGCCAGCAAAGCGGCGAGCATGGGCCTGATCGACGCCAAGAACGCCGACATCGATGCCTACGTCACGCAAAAGGCGATGGATGGCCTGTTCCTGATGATCGCCGAGGAAGAAAAGAAGCTGCGCGCCAATCCGCTGGCCGCCGGCAGCGCCATCCTGAAAAAAGTTTTCGGCGCCCTGTAACGGCGACTCGTCTCAAGTTTCGGCGGCTCGTTGACGAAAACAAGTCAAGGAGAGCTTGCCATGACCACCGCCCGCCTGACCCCGACCAGCGAACGCTATGCCCAGGCGGCGGGCGGACAGGCGCTGGTCGCCAGTGAGCCGCGCCGGGTGGAAGCCATCGAGATGGTGGGCGAGCGCAAGCGCAGCCTGCGCGAGGAGTTGAACGAGGCGGAAGGCGGCATCGACGAGATAACCCGGGAAGAAGCGCGCCGGCTCGCGGCGCAGTTGGCCGAACTGTCGCCCGAAGCCCAGGCGCTCCTGACCCAGCCTCTGCCGCCGAACGGTTTTTGCGTGGTCGACGAACAAGCCTGACGGCCGGCAAGGTAATTCCATTTTTAAATCAGCCGAGCACGCGAAGGCGAAGCGCGGACAGTGCGGTTGCACGGCAAGCGAAGCCGACAAAGTGATCGGTTGATTTGGAAATGGAATAAAATCCGCTTTCCCCCTACTTTCCCCATCCTCAGCGCCCCGCCTGCCGGGGCGCTGTCTTTTACCGAATGTCAGGACTCAACCCCCAGCAGCGCGCAGCGATCCATTACCTCGACGGCCCCCTCCTGGTGCTGGCCGGGGCCGGTTCGGGCAAGACGCGGGTCATCACGCAGAAAATCGCCTGGCTGGTCAAGGATTGCGACTTCCGACCGCGCAACGTCGCCGCCATCACCTTCACCAACAAGGCGGCCAGGGAAATGCAGGAGCGCGTCGGCAAGCTGCTGGGCAGCGCCGTTGCCGGCGAGTTGCAGATTTCCACCTTTCATTCCCTGGGCGTGCGCATCTTGCGCGAGGAGGCCAAGGCGCTGGGTTACAAGCCGCGCTTCTCGATTTTCGACGCCGCCGATTGCGCCGGCATTCTCGGCGAGACGGTCAACACCACCGACAAGGGCCGGCTGCGCCAGGTGCAGGCCATCATTTCCCATTGGAAGAATGCCCTGGTCACGCCGGAGGCGGCGCGCGCCCTGGCCCGCGACGAATACGAGGCGCAGGCCGCCCAGGCCTACCTGAGTTATGAAGCGACCCTGAAAGCCTACCAGGCGGTCGATTTCGACGATCTGATCGGCTTGCCGGTCAAACTCTTCAGCGAACATCCCGAGATCGCCGACAAATGGCAGAACCGCCTGCGCTACCTGCTGGTCGATGAATATCAGGACACCAACGCCGGCCAGTACCAATTGCTCAAGTTGTTGACCGGCGTCCGCGCCCAGTTCACGGCGGTCGGCGACGACGATCAGGCCATCTACGGCTGGCGCGGGGCCGACATCGACAATCTGCGCAAATTGCCGGCCGAGTTTCCCGCCCTCAAGGTCATCAAGCTCGAACAAAATTACCGCTCGACGGTGCGCATCCTGAAAGCCGCCAACAACGTCATCGCCCACAACGACAAGTTGTTCGACAAAAAACTGTGGTCCGAACTCGGGCATGGCGAGCAAATCACCGTCACCGCCTGCCGCGACGGCGACGCCGAGGCCGAAAGCGTGGTCATGCAATTGCAGGCGCACCGCTTCGAACAGAAGAGCCGCTTCAAGGATTACGCCATTCTCTACCGCTCCAACCACCAGGCGCGGATCTTCGAGGAATATCTGCGCGACCACCGCATTCCTTACCTGCTCTCGGGCGGCAAATCTTTTTTCGACAAGGCGGAAATCAAGGACATCACCGCCTACCTGCGCCTCTTGGCCAACGAAGATGACGACCCGGCCTTCATCCGCGCGGCGACCACGCCCAAGCGCGGCATCGGCGCGGCGACCTTGCAGGCGCTCGGCGCTTATGCCGGCGAGCGCCACCTCTCGCTGTTTCATGCCGCCTTCGAGGAAGGCTTCGCGCAACGCATCCCGCCTCGCCAACTGGAGCCGCTGCTCGAATTCTGCCAGTTCATCGAGCGCAGCCAGAGCCGGGCCGAACGCGAACCGGCGCACCAGGTGCTGCCCGACCTCATCAAGGCCATCGCCTACGAAACCTGGCTTTACGATCAGGAGGATGCGCCCGTGGCGCAAGCGCGCTGGGCCAATGTCAGCGAATTTGCCCAGTGGATCAACAAAAAAAGCGAGGAAGATGGCCGCACGCTGGTCGACCTGATCCAGAGCATCGCCCTCATCAACATGCTGGACAAACAGAATGCCGAGGATTTCGATGCCGTCCAGCTATCGACCTTGCATGCCGCCAAGGGGCTGGAATACCGGCACGTCTTTCTGGTCGGCGTCGAAGAAGGCATCCTGCCGCACCGCGAATCGCTCGACCCGGCCAAATTGCAGGAAGAGCGGCGGCTGATGTACGTCGGCATCACCCGCGCCCAACTCTCGCTGCGCGTCAGCTATTGCGAGCGGAGGAAGCAACGGCGCGACATGATCCCCTGCGAACCCTCGCGCTTCATTGCCGAAATGGGCGCCGATGACATTCGCTTTGGCGGCGGCAAACAGGCCGCCGCCACCGACAAAGCCACCGGCAACGCCCGCCTGGCCTCGATCAAGGCGATGCTGGCCGGCGGCAAGGACTAGAGCGGTTTTGATTCAAATGCTGACATTTTTCTGAACGCCATGCGCAACTTCAAGCGCCGCTCCCCCTCCCTGGCCCTCCCCCGCCAAGCGGGGGAGG
>WQUQ01000045.1 GCA_009782025.1 Desulfobulbus sp.
TCCCGTAACTGTACCATCCAATCGACCGGGCGGCAGAAGCGGGTCGAGGCGGCGCCTGGCTTTCATCGCTCCTGCTTCAACTATGATTTTGACGAAGAGCAGGTGCTGCGGCAGATCGCCGATTATTCGTTGCGCCTCGCCGCCCATGTCGACTACGATTCGGTCGGCACCTGGGAATGGATCGTCGCAAGAAACGGCCAGCCCTATCTGCTCGAAGTCAACACCCGCATCCAGGTCGAAAACGATATTTCGGCGCGCATCAGCTATTTGCGCGGCCAGCAGCCGAATCTGATTCGTGAGCAGATTCGCTTGGCCCTGGGCGATAAAATGGGCTATCGGCAGGAAGACATCCTCTTTCACGGCGCCGCCATTGAGTTACGTATTGTCGCCGAGGATACCCGCCGGGGGTTTGCCCCCTGGATTGGCACGATTAGCAAATTCTCTTTTCCCAGCCATCCCTGGTCGGTGGTCTACAGCCATGTGCCATCGGATCGTCCCTACACCATTCCCAGCGACTACGATCCGAATCTGGCGCTGGCCCTGGTCTGGGGCGACACACCCGGCGAAGCGAAAAAGCGGGCGGCGGATTTTCTCGCCGCCGCCAAGATTCGCGGCGAGGATTCATCCGGCAATCCGATCATCACCAATCTCGACTATCTGCGGCAGAGTCTTGACCGCCTGCTGGTTTTTTGAAAACCGGCCCTATTTCCATGAACGAACAACTTCAGCAGCTTCAGAAAATTGAAGAACGCATCAGCTATCTTCTTCAGATCAAAGATTATTCTTCCTGGGGCAACCTCGATGGTTTCAAGGCGACTTGCGAGCGCCTGAAGCAGACGATGTATGATCATACCGTCGAGCGGATGCAGAGTGAAATCAGAAAACTCAACGATTCCATCAGTTTTCTTGAAGAACGCGCCGAAGAACATCTGACACCGATGGAGCGGGTGCGCATCGTCCGCAGCGCCCAGCGCTTTTCTTTGAAAGATATTTTAGAAAACGTCTACGAAGATTATACCGAACTCGGCGGCGAAGACGACGCCAGCGTCGATCCGGCGATGATCTGTGCCAAAGCGACCATCATCCGCCGCGTCAACAAAAAGCCGCGCACCGCCTCGGTGATGGTCATCGGCCAAGAAAGCGGTCACGGCGAGGAGTACCGCAACGGCGGCTCTTGTCGCCCGGAGGGCAACGCCAAGGCGCGGCGCTATATGAAAGTCGCCGCCGACGAAGGAATTCCCATTCATTTTTATATTTTCACGCCTGGCTCGTATCCGGTCGAGGAATACCCAGGCGCGGCGCAGCAGATCGCGAGAAACATCTACACCATGACCAAGCTGCCGGTACCGATGGTGTCCCTCATTTCAGAAGGCGGCTCCGGCGGCGCCGAAGCCATTGGCCTCGCCGATTATCGCCTCATGTGCAGCCATGGTTATTATTCGGTGATTTCGCCGGAGGGCGCGGCGGCCATCGAAGGCCGGGTCGAAGACGGCGGCAAGGTGGCGTGGGAATTGGTTGAGGTCTGCGCCGACCGCCTGCGTTTGACCGCATCTGACAATCTGCGCCACGGCACCATAGACCGGATCATTCAGGAGCCGCCTCTGGGCGCGCGGCGGGACGACTTTACTTTTTTTACCACCCTGCGCGCCGAAATGCTGCGGGCTACCGATCACGTGGTAATTTCAACGAAAAATTTCAGTTCATTTCGTAACTGGGAACTGCATCGCCGCCAGAGACACGGTGGCGATAAAGAATTATCGGTTGATATTTCCTGGGACCTGAATAACGGCGAGGTGAAGAAGCTTCTGGCCTTGCGCTCGAAAAAATACCTGAATATGGGCAAAAACGCCTACCATGGCCGTCCCGACTCGTCGCGGGAGCTGCTTGGTCAAGCCAAGGAAAATACCGAGAAATTCTATTACAAACTGCGCTACGATTTTCTGAAAAAACAGAAAAAACAGGTGGACAAGGCGCTCTTGGATTTGGGCGGCGAGAGCACTCTTCTGGTTAAACGCCTGACGTTGCCAATAACCTCAATTCTCGCTAAATGGCGGAAAAAACCCGAGGAAAACCCGACGCCGGTTCTGCCCACCGTCGTGCCTTCAAGTGTCGAACCGGCGCGCGACCCGCTGGAGCTGACCGATACCTATGTCAGCCCGCAGGCCCGCGTCGACCGCACGGTCAGTTGTCCAAATGCGGCGCGTTACGGCTGCAAGGACATCTGGGTGCCGGATTTGTACAGCGAATTCGCCGGCGTCTGCGAATCCTGCGGCCATCATTTTCCTTTGGAATACCAGTGGTATCTGCGCAATGTTTTTGATAAAAGATCGGTGTGTTTTTTCAACACGCAGATCGCCGCCGGCAACCCCTTGGATTACACCGGCTTCTCCGACCGCCTGCGGGCGGCGCGGGAAAAAACCGGCTATCTCGCCGCGAATCTGACTTTTCACGCCAAAATCAACGGCATCCAAATGATCGTCGCCATGCTGTTCGCCGATTTTCGCGGCGGCACCGTCGGCGCGGCCGAGGGGGAAAAATTCGTTC
>WQUQ01000046.1 GCA_009782025.1 Desulfobulbus sp.
GCGTTTTTCACCGTCACGACAGGGATACGCACCGATGACACGCATGGTTCACTGCATCAAGCTCGGCAGGGAGGCCGAAGGGCTGGACTTGCCGCCCTACCCCGGCGAACTGGGCCGCCGCATCTGGGAACAGGTCAGCAAGCAGGCTTGGCAGGACTGGGTGCGCCACCAGACCATGCTGGTCAACGAAAATCGTCTGAATCTGGCCGACCAGCGGGCGCGCGAGTACCTCAAACGCCAGATGGAAAACCATTTTTTCGGCGGCGGCGCGGAACAGGCCGCCGGGTACGTTCCGCCGCAGCAGGGCTGAAGATCTCGAACACGCAGAGACAACGCGGGCAGCCCTCCCGCCGCCTTGCGCGTTGCCCTGTGATCAGCGTACCGCCACCGTTGCGCTTTTCCAGGCCGGGGCTTGCCAGCGATAAAACGCGCTCAGGTCACCCGGTTTGTCGGCGCGGCGCTCCACGGTCAGCGTGCCGCGATCCCAGAGTTCAAAGCTGGTTTTGCTTTGTCCGTTCGCCCCGATTTCGCGGGCAACCAGCATCTGCTTGTTGCCGGGAACCCAACCGGCAAATTCGATGTACCCGAGTTCGGGATTGTCCGTGGACGGGGGGACGATTTCGAACTGCCAGCCGTCCTGCGTCTTGCGCAACACCCACAGCTCGCGCCAGGTTTCAAGCGGCTGGACCGCCAGCGTCATGAGATTGCCGTCCGGGCTGACGGCAAGAGAGGCCGTCCAGACATAACCGTAAGTGCAATGCGTGGACTCGCCCGGCGCATCCTTGCCGCCGCTTGCCGGGATAACCTTGACGCAAGTCTGCCCCGGTTTTTCGCCCGCCGTGACCTGGATGCCGGGCCGCCCTTTGACAGGCTCGGCAAGCGTCTGCGGCTGCGCGGCCCAGCGCGATGCGCCGACGCGGATGGCGGCGACATTCCAGGCCAGGCGGTCGCCGGCGGCCAGCCCGTTTTTGTCGATTCCGGCCAG
Organism: Desulfobulbus sp.; assembly: GCA_009782025.1. Classification (GTDB taxonomy): domain Bacteria; phylum Pseudomonadota; class Gammaproteobacteria; order Burkholderiales; family Rhodocyclaceae; genus Azonexus. The sequence continues at coordinate 986 of WQUQ01000046.1, forward strand.
CAGGGTTTCGGCCTTGCGGCCTGCTTCCAGCACGGAGGCCGCGTCAGCGCCCGGTTTCATGGCCCGGCGGTGGGCGATGCTGGCCCAGACGCCGGCGGAGCGGATTTTCAGGCGGTTGCGCAGGTGTTCGGGCAGATCGCCGCGCCGCGCGCCGTCTTCCAGAACGCGGTCCAGCGTTTCCGCCCGCTGGAGATCAGCGCCGAGCCACTCGGACGGCGCCAGGCTTGTCTTGACACACTCGTGCCGGGTGAGCGAAAGCGCCGCATTGGCTTTCTGCGCCGAACTGGCCGGCAAGGCCAGCACCTGCCGCCAGGCATCGCCGTCGTAGCAGAGGGTCACCTTGTCGTTGCGCTCGACGCTGTAGAACGTGACGCCGTAACTGGCCACGGTTTCCGTATGCGCGGAAACGATCCGGGCCGTTTTCTCGTCGTTTGGCATGACGCGGGATGCGCGCCAGGCCAGACGGTCAGCCATGGCGCCGATGGCTTCGAACGCGCCGGCATCCATCATCTCGGCTGGAGCGGCCTTGAGAAATGCCGCGCCGTAGGCGATGCCCAAGGCTTCGCTGCCGGGCTGGTTCTTGAGAAATTCGGTCACGGCCAGCAGTTTGGGCGCCGCTTGCGGCGTGAGTTCCTGCTGGGCGGCCTGCGTGGCCAGAACGTAACCGGCGCGTTCGCGCCTGTGGTCATAGACCTGAAGATAGTCGCCCTTGACGCCGCGCACTTCCAGCGTGTCGCCCTGCGTGAGCACGGCATGGCGAGAAGCGTTTTCTTCCGGGGCGCCGCGCAACGGGATTTGGTCTTGGGTGACGATGGCGAGACTGAGCAGGAGATCGAGCATGATGAAAAACCTCTCTGACTTTGAATAGGTTCACCCCGCGAAGAGCATGGCTGCTTCTCGCGGTGATGATTTCATTCGGTTTCTTCCTCGGTGGCGTTTTGTTCCATGGGATCGTTCGGAATGCGCCCAATCAGGTTCTCGCCAATAAAGCGCCCGTTCGTACCCGGCGGCGCGACGATGACCTGCACCTTGTCGGAGAGTTTTTCGGCCAGCGTTTTCTGGATCAGCAGCGGGCTTTTCATCAGGATGACGCCCTCGCGCGCCATTTGTTCGCTGTTGACCTTGCCGACCTGATCCAGCCGGTAGACCTCGGCATCGGCCAGCTTTTTGCGCGAATCGGCTTCGGCGGCGGCTTCGATGATCCGCGCTTCGGCATTGGCCTGGGCGGTCTTGATCCGCTCCACCTTACTCGCTTCGGCTTCCAGTTCGCGCTGCTTGATCTGCTTTTCCTTGAAAGGCAGGATGTGCTTCATCGCTTCGGCCTGCGCCTGCGCGGCGATCACCTGCTCTTGCCCTGCGGCTTCTGCGGCTTTTTCGCGGCTCACTTTTTCGGCTTCGGCCTTGAGTGCGCTTTCCTTGACCTCCTTTTCCTTGAGTTCGAGCGTGTATTTCATTTGCTCGGTGGCCAGTTCCGCCTCCAGCATTTTTTCCATGCCCCGGAGGTAATCGGGCGGCAGGTTGATCTTGCCCAGCGTGAAGGATTTGAGCTTGACGC
>WQUQ01000047.1 GCA_009782025.1 Desulfobulbus sp.
CTGACCCGCGACGACGACCGTTTTCTGGGCCTCGAAGAGCGCACCGCCTTTGCCAACACCCAGGGCGCCGACCTCTTTCTGTCGCTGCACCTGAACGCCCACGCCTCGGCCAAGGCGCACGGCTTTGAAACCTATTTCCTCAACCTGACCACCGACCCGGAGGCGATGCGGGTGGCGGCTTTGGAAAACGCCACCTCGACCCACCAACTCAGCGACTTACAGGATATTTTATCGAATATCATGAAAAACTCGAAGATCGCCGAATCGGCGCGGCTGGCCCGCGTGCTCAACGACGCCGTGGTCAGAGGCATGTCCGGTCCAGGCGGCGACAAACTGAAGAACCACGGCGTCAAGCAGGCGCCGTTTTACGTGCTGATTGGCGCCCAGATGCCGGCGATTCTCGTGGAAATGGGCTTCATCAGCAACGCCGATGACGCCAAACACATCACCTCGGACGCTTACGTCGCCGATCTGACCCAGCGCATCGCCCAGGGCATCCGCACCTACACCAACGGCAACACGACCAGCCTGGCAAGGTAGCAATTTTCTTTATGGTCAGACTTGACTATCAAAGATTAGGTTGATCACTTTGTATGCGCCACAGAAGCTCCCACACCTGTGAGTCACCTTGCAGGTGCTGAGTATCGGGGCGAGTTTTTCGCCAGCCGTGGCGCGCGAGCATACGATAAAGCGTTGAGAGCGCCATGGGTTTACCCAGCCGGGTTTCGACTTCAGGCTTGATTCGGGAAACGACCACGGTGCCACCCATGGCGGCAGTAGCCAGCACTTCATCGAGTACTTGTTTTTCACGTTCCAGATTGGCCTTGGCACGGTTGCGTAACATCCGCTTGCTACGTGGAGCTGGACGCAGACCAGCGCATATCTGGGCGAATTGAGTTCGTATACTGCTGGTCCTGCCTTTGGAGAGTCCGATGATCTTGGCGGTCTGCTCCAGGCTCAGCCCCATCTCCAACGGCAACAACACGGCTTGCGCCAGGCGCAGATCATTGGCCGTGCGGGCTGACTTGAGCAGCTTGTACGCCGCTTCGATGCACTCCTCCCCACTTGCTTGCCTGGCCATAATTGCCTCCTATAATCATGATCATATTATACCTGCTTCTATTGCAAAATTGAATTGCGGCCAGCTTCTACCCCCGTCCTAAACCAGGTGCTGATTGTCGCGACATCGTCATCGGCCAGTTGCCCGGCGTACGACAGCAAACGCAAGCGCGACGCCAGCAATTGATAGCGCGCCATGGCGAGGTCGCGCCGTGTGGTATAGAGTTGCGTTTCAGCCACCAGCACATCCAAATTGCTGCGCTCGCCCGCCTGCTTGCCTTTGCGCGTGGCCGCCAAGCGTTCACTGGCCGAAGCCTCGGCCTGTTCGTAGGCGCGGATTTTCAGCGCGCCCTGCACCAACGTGCCGTATTCCTGCCGCACGCTCACTTCCAACCGCAAGCGCATATCGTCGGCCAGTGATTGCGCCTGCGCGAGTTTCATTTCCGCCTGGCGTTTAGTAGCGGATACACCGCCGCCGGCATAGAGGGGTATGTTCACCTGCAAAGCGATCAGGTCCTGGCGATAACGGGTGTCGCCAAGGCTGTTCAACTCGGACAGGGTGTCATTTCCCGAGTAGGTGCGGCCGGCCACCACATCCAGCGTCGGCAGATGGCCGGTGTTGGCCTTGTTGACTTCTTTTTGCGCCACTTCCACCTGGGCAAGGGCTGCGGCCAGATCGGTATTGCCGGCGACGGCGGCGGCGACCCAGCCGTCGGCATCCAGCGGGCGCGGCAAGTCGGTGGAAAACTTTTCCGGCGCGAGCAGGCTAATAGGCGCCAGCGGTCGCCCGACATAGGCTTGCAGCGCACGTAGCGCGTGATCCTGCTGATTCAGGGCGTCGAGCTTCTGCGCCAGGATGATGTCGCGCTGGGCGCGGGCCTCGCTGATGTCGATGCGCGTGCCAATGCCGGCGGCAAAGGCTTTCTCGGCGGCAAGCACCTGCGCCTGCGTCGAGGCTTCCTGCGCGCTGAGAAGGCTCACGAGATTTTCGGCATAGGCCGCGTCGAAGTACGCGGTCAGCGTCTTGACCACCAAATCGTTACGGGCCGAGCCGAGCTGTGCGTCGGCCGCTTGCAATTGCTTACCCGCCTGCTGATAGCTGGCGAACTCATAGGGGCGGTACAGGGGCTGACGGATGTTGATACCAAACTGATAGGTCTCGTAGTTATAGCTCTCGCTCACCAGATCGGCGACATTGCGGTCGGTACTGGCACGGCCGCCGCTACCCGATAGGGATACGCTGGGCAAGAGCCCAGCCAGCGCCACCGTTTTCCCTTCATGCTCGGCGTCGCGATTGGCCTGGGCGGCGCGGAAACCGGGGTTGTTATCGACCGCGGCCCGGTAGACCGAAAGCGGCGTTTCGTCGGCGCCGGCGAAACTCGCGGCGGCGCCAATAATCGCCGCGGCGAAAATGGCAGAGAGGCTTTTCGTTCGTATCATTGTTCTTTCATGCTTTGCGATAGGCGCCGGTACAAGGGCGT
>WQUQ01000048.1 GCA_009782025.1 Desulfobulbus sp.
TCACCGAACCCCCTGCACCCGGCAAGGTTGGACAGTGAGCGCCGTTATGAACCGAGCCTGAGAGAGTCTTCCCTTGCAGCGCCCCTCGGTAGGTGGCGGATTATATAGCGGCTGGCAAAAATCCTCATGCTTTGTCGACTTCGCCAGGACAACCGTGCCAAAGTCAGCGCCGGAATCAGACGGTCGGCAAACGCAGCGCGGCCTGCTCCAGCCGCTGCTTCTCGGCCAGCACCTTGCTGGCATAGCGCCGCGCCGGATCGTTGGCGACGCCGCCGAATTGCTGCAAGCCGTCCTCCAGGCCGCCCATGCGGCTGATCGCTTCGCGCAACACGCTGGCGCCGACCCGAACATTGGTCACCGGATCGAGAAAGGCGCCTGGCGCGGCCTCGTCCGGCAGTTTGTCGGCATGAAAGCGCGGCACCACCTGCATCAGCCCCTGGGCGCCATAAACGCTCTGCGAGAAGGGGTTGAAGCCCGATTCGACGCCGATCACCGCGATAATCAGCAAGGGGTCGAGGTGCAGATCGCGGCCGGCCGCCTGGGCGGCGACGAAGATCGGCTGTAGCGCCTCGCCAGCGACGCGATAACGGCGCGAAACGAAATTGAGCGCGCTCTGCATGCGCGGCGTCAGTGTCGTGGCCGTGGCGGCCGCTTCGTCGCCGCTGGCCGCGATGTCCGCCGGCTCGGGGGCGACGCTGGCGACCGCCGGCGGCAGCAACAGCTTGAGGGCGTCGGCAACGCCGCCGTGAACCACGTGCAGGCCCAGGAGGCCGAGCAAGAGCGCCAGGCCCGCGGCCATCAGGGTTTTACGCCATAACACGCCGATCGCCTGAAAAATGCGCTGGGCGGCGGGCGGCAGAATAGTCGACACAACCATGCGACCTCCTTGACTTCATCGCCGGCAGCATGCCGGCGGACCGTTACAGGGGATACACCATCGGCGGCCGGGGAAGGCCGGAATCGCCGCGCCAACCGCCGTGGGCGGGGTCGGGAACCGATGCTGCACCGCAACAAAGCGCGCATTCTATTGATTTGATTGAATTTCGTCAAATCGGCCGGCTGCCGGGGCATGGCGGCCGTTACGCCGTTGCCGCACGCCACGCGCCTGCCGGCGGTCGGCAAATGCTTGTAAAATTCGACGTTTTCCGCCTTTTTCGAATGCGTCCGATGACGACCAGCCAGAAACCGATCTTTAGTTCCGGTATCACGTCCGCGAGCGGATATGAGCCTGCACTCCAGCCCACTTTTAGCTCCGGCCTCACATCCGCAAGCGGATATGAGCCTGCATTGAAAGATGGCAAGCCCTCTTTTCAGGAAATCATCCTGCGTCTCCAGCAATACTGGAGCGACCGGGGCTGCGCCCTGCTTCAGCCTTACGACATGGAGGTCGGCGCGGGCACCAGCCATACCGCCACCTTCCTGCGCGCCATCGGCCCGGAGCCGTGGCGGGCCGCTTACGTGCAGCCGTCGCGCCGGCCCAAGGACGGCCGCTACGGCGAAAATCCGAATCGCATGCAGCATTACTATCAGTATCAGGTGGTGCTCAAGCCCGCGCCGGAGAACATCCTCGAACTCTATCTCGGCTCGCTGGAAGCGCTCGGCTTCGACCTCAAGAAAAACGACGTGCGCTTCGTCGAGGACGATTGGGAAAACCCGACCCTGGGGGCCTGGGGCCTGGGCTGGGAGGTCTGGATGAACGGCATGGAAGTCACGCAATTCACCTATTTCCAGCAGGTCGGCGGCATCGACTGCAAGCCGATCACCGGCGAAATCACCTACGGCCTGGAGCGCCTGGCGATGTATCTGCAAGGCGTCGAAAATGTCTTTGATCTGGTGTGGACGGACGGCCTGACCTACGGCGACGTTTATCACCAGAACGAGGTCGAGCAGTCGGCCTACAATTTCGAGCACTCCGACGCCGACTTCCTGTTCACCGCCTTCGCCGCCCACGAGAAGCAGGCGCAGCACCTGATGGGCGCGCAACTGGCGCTGCCGGCCTATGAGCAGGTGCTGAAGGCGGCGCATACCTTCAATCTGCTCGATGCGCGCGGCGCGATTTCGGTGACCGAGCGCGCCGCCTACATCGGCCGCATCCGCAATCTCGCTCGCGCCGTCGCCCAGAGCTACCTGGAATCCCGCGCCCGCCTTGGCTTCCCGATGGCCCCAAAAGCCTGGGCCGATGAAGTCCTGACCAAATTGGCCGAGAAAAAGGCGCCCTGAGTCATGCCAACCGTATTCACGCATCCCGCCGTGCCGATCGCGGCCATGCTGGCGCTGGGCGTGAAGCGGATACCGGCGAGCGCGCTGCTGGCCGGCATGGCGGCGGCGGTCACACCCGATGTCGATGGCATCGCTTTCAAACTCGGCGTCGCCTATGGCGGCATGATGGGCCATCGCGGTTTCACGCACACGCTGCTGTTCGCCCTGCTGCTCGGGCTGTTCGGCTATGCCCTCGCGCCGCGCTGGCGCATGTCCCGCATGGCGGGCTATTGGTGGATCGCGCTGTGTACGCTGTCGCATCCGCTGCTCGACATG
>WQUQ01000049.1 GCA_009782025.1 Desulfobulbus sp.
GGCAACCGCATGGGAAAAGTTCATAGCATTCTCTCCAAAGAACAGGCCGAAGCCTTCGATATTGTCAGATGGTGTTTTGCCGTCCCCAAGATTCCCGCCGACTCGCCACGGTTTTCATGGTACGTGACGCATTGGAACGTGCCCGCCAAAATCGCTTACGCCAAAAAAACCGGCACTTTCGAGGCGACCGTGGCCCGATGCGACCCCATCGACCCCGCCTGGCTTCGCTTCGTCCCGGCCGCACTCGAACGACACCGCCAGTTCTGGTCATCACTCCCAAGCGCCCGCAAGCAAACAACAGCCAACAGCACAACGACGAAAAACAGCGCCGAATCTACAGCCAAACCCGCGCCGAAAACAACCCGCAAAAAGGCAATGTGAATCAGTTTTTGTTATCGCCTGATAGGTATTTTTTATTTCCTCCCGCCGTCAGGCAGTAACGCCCGCCACGCGGCCCGGTACAGAGCGACTCGCCGCCGCAGGGACACGCCTGCTCGACGCCGGCGACCGCCGGCCCTACCGGTTCCACCCTTTCCTCGGCCGTGGCGGCGACTTGTTCCGCCGCCGGCGCGGCGACTTCTGCCGGATGTTTGGCCGGCCATGCCCATTTGACGATCAAGGCAACGACCAGCACCGGCAACACCACCCAGACTACCTTTCCGCTATCAACCCGCTTGCTTTCTTCACCGGACGGCGCTTCGCCGCCGCGCGCGCGCTGCACCGCAGCACGCCCAATATTCCACGCCCACGCCAACATGTTAATCGCCAGCGCCAGCGCGCCGCCGGCAATTATCCATCCCAATACATCATGCGCCCCGTTATTGAGCAGAGCCACCACAAACGACACTGGCAACAGCAACACCCACCCGAGAAAACATGCCACACGAAACGACACCGCCCGCCTCTTCGTGCCCGCCGCGCCTTCAATCAACAGCGCCCCAACACCCCATGCAACACAATTTGCAATCCACCACATGACGCCCCCAATGAAAAACGGGCGGAAAATTCCGCCCGTTGATGATGCCACCCGCCTCCGCCGTTCGCTACTGCGTGTCGTCCGGCGTTTGCGCCACGGTCGGCCCGGCCGGAGGAGCCGCCGGCTTTGGCGTCCCCGTGCCGATATGCAATTTGTCTTTTATTTTCGTCAGCGCCGATTTTGCCTTGGCACTGACTCCCGATGCGTATCCCATCATGTTCGGTTCTTCCACTTTACCAAAACACCCGACCGGGACATATTGCATTTTTCCGCCGTTGCGATGCGCGTAGATTTCCGATTTCGGGTTGGCTTTGTCCCTGAATCGACGCTGCGCGATTTTGTTTTGCAGCTTTCGTTTATCCTTTTTCGACAACTGGCGAAATGCCTCCCAACGCACCATATACCGGCTTGCCATCGCGTCATGAACGCCCAATAACAACGAGCGCCCCGTGACTTTTTTTCCGATTTTGTCCTGAATGGTTTTCAGCAGCGTTGTCCCGCCTTTCTTCACTTGCGCCGCCAAGGCTTCCGATACGGAATCACTGATGCGCATCATTACAATGTCCTGCGCCCAGTCCATGATTTCGTTTCGCGTCGTATCCGGGTCGAGCAGATTGGATAACGGCAGGCCAACTTTCTCGGCGATGACGCCTTGCGCGATAGTCGCAAAATCTCTCTTGATCGCCTCGACGTTGCGCAGCGAATGCAATTCCATCCCCGTTCGTTCTTTGATTTGCTCCAGCGCGAACGACTCCAAATCCTCAAGCACCATTTCCTTGTCGAGAATATCTCTCAACTGAATTCCAGACTGTTTGGCAATCTCACGGCCCGCGCCAAGGGAAAAACCGCGCCTGATATTTCCCTCGAACTCTTCTGTTTTGAATGAATCCGTACCGAGGCAGACATTCAAAAACATGGCCGTGACGCCCGCGAAACCGCCCCAAAACGCCGAGATTGCCCCATCCGTCAGCGCATCGACCACCGCGCCGATCGTGCCAAAACCGGCCAACCACCGCGTGAACGCTGCCACGGCCGACGGGGCCGAGCGCAGCAACGACCACACTATCGCCAGCAGGCGAACGACAACCGCCCGAACGGCCGCCCACTCGACCACCGCGCCCAACAAAATCAACGGCCCCGGCATGACTTACCCCTTACCAAAAATCACGCAAAAACAGACGACACGCTTCATTTTCCCTCTGCCCATACTTGATTACGCATAAGACGAAAAAAAGAATTTGTCTGTGAACACAGGGGAAATTTTGCGATTTACGACGTATCGCGTTACGCATAATCTGACGGCCACTCCACAGGCCATAGCCTAGCCCTTCTCTATCGACAGTTTCGCCGGACGCAGACTTGCCGTTTTATACCCGCCCGTCACATTCTTTCTGACTCGCTCGTTAGCGCAAAAGCGAAGTGTCGCCCCTCCCCTGACCTTGCCGATCCCTATAAACGTCGGCACCCCATTGACATATTTGTAGCGTTTCATTGTTCTCTCTGGATACGAGCCGACATAAAAATAGCCGTAACGCCTCACCTCTATTTTGTGCCTCGAACCTTTTGCATCCAGCAGATTCGACTCGATTTTGTAGAAAATCGTGTCGATCACCTCACGGACGCGCTGCACGTCCATCATGATATGGTTGGCGACGGCCTCTTCCAGCCAGTTGTAATTCGGTTCATTCGGTTTTGTGGCCACGTCAAATTCTCCGTTGTATCCAGTTGAGATCAGCCAGCAACGCGGTTTTGCGCGGCCCGACCGCGATTTTTTCGGCGGCGCGCGCGAGCTTGACGACGGCCGACGCGGCGCGCTGGCGATACCGGGCGATTTCGTTTTCGCGCCAGCCCGCCGGCAAGCCGATGATGCCCAAGTAGCCCGCCTGCTCGGCGATTCGATCTGCGACCCATGCGCCCGCCTCGATGTCATCGGCAAACCAGATTTCCGCGCCGCCTTCGCCAATCAGCGTTCGCCCGGCGACGACCAGCCAGTTTCCCGCCATCGCCGCCGGTTCGCCGCGCAGAATGGCCAGCGCCGCCAAGTCTCGGCCGATGAAGTCGTCCGGCCACGCCTGATCCAGCCAGACCCCCGGCAACGGCATGACGACATCGCCGCCCCCGGCCCCCGGCCCGACGACGGCGCGCAACGCCGCCACCCCAACCCGCCTGGCCGGCCAGCCGACGACGATACGCCGGCCGTGTCGCCCCGTGACGACGACGTTTGATCGCCGCGCGCCGATGCGAATATCCAGCCTTCCGCCGTTCAGCGCCTGGCCGCACCCGACCCGCGCCAACGGCATGGCGAAGCGCAACGCCGCCCTGTCGACGCGGATGTCGACGCTTGACCGCTGCGCCCGCACCTCAACCGCCAGCCGCCCGCCCACCGCGCCGCCGGCCATGCCCGACCGCTTGCCGCGTAGCAGCAGCGCGCCGCGCGCGGCGCTTTTCGTCAGCCCCAGTCGCGCGCCGACATCGGCCAGCGTCGCCACGTCAGACCCTCGACAAGGCGAGCTTGGTGTTGTACTGACTGACCAACTGGTACTGTTTGCCCTGGCCATCGACGATCATGTCGCCGCCCTGCCCGTAGCCGCCGGCCAGCATCGCGCCGACGATTTCGCCGACCGGCACGCTGCTATAGGTAATCGTCGCCGGGGCCAGCGGCAGGTAGAGCGTATCGGCCCGATCCCGCGCCGCCGATGATGTCAGCGTGCCGAAGGCCGATTGCAGCGTGCAACTGGCGTTCGACATGTCGCCCAGTGACGACGGATTTTTCAGCCTCGGCAGGTAGCAATAGCCGCCGCTGGTATAGACGAATCCGCCTGGCGCCGCCGCGTCGCCGGCCAGCGCCGGGCCATCGCGTTTGACCTCGCCCATGAAAACCCACGTCGCCCAATCGGATGCCGCCAGCAGTAGCCCCGCCTCACTGGCGAGAAAATTCATCGTCCCCGCCGTCGTCAGCAGACCCGAGCAATCGTAGGCACTGGTCACGTAGGTTGCCGCGTGCGTTCCGAGATTCCAGCCATCGATGGCCGCCAACTGGACGCGCGGCCCGGTTGAAATCGTGATTCTCGCCAGCATGCCCGGCCCGCCCGCCTGGCCCGGATGTCTCAACACGCCGAATGGCTGATCGACCGGCGTAAATCCCGACGCCACCCCCGATACGGTCGTCAGCGCCTTGTTGCAACTGGCCGAACAATCGGCAATCGCGCCGCCGCAAATCAGCATCACCAAATCCTGCTGCACCTCGCCTGGCGCGGCATTGGCATTCCATGCGTATGTTCCAAACATCATTCACCCCCACTTGTTCAAACAAAAATCCGATTCGGCCAGCAAGGCCGCCCTGCGCCCCGCATCCGTCAGGCGCGCCGCCGCGCCGACTACCCGACCGGCCACCGCCGCCAGCCTGGCGCGTTTTTTTTCCAGCCAGAGCGCGCGACCTTCCACGCTCATGCCCTCGACAATCGCCGCCTCATTGATGGCGACCGCCCGCGTGTGCTCGATCCAGCGCTCGGCGCTTTCCTTTGAGGCGAACGCGTAAACTTTTCCCGCTGTCCCGATCAACGTCCTGCCGCCGATCGTCAGCGCCGTCCCGACACTCTCCACCGCCTCACCGGCCACGAGCGCCGCTTGCGCCATGACCGGCGCGATGAATCCCGCCTCGCCATCCTTGGCGAACGGCGCAGCAAAGGCCGACGAAAACGCCGCCATCACGCCACGCGCAAGATCAAAGCTACCGCCGTCGCCCCGTTCCCTGCATTGCCGCCCATTCGTCGCCACGTCCCCGCCAGAGCGCCGCCGCCAACATCCAGCACGCCTGTCTTATCCGTCCCCAATGGCCACGACTGAACACCAACACCCGTTATGTAGCCCATCGAATAGGCCCCGACCGCACCCGACGCCACGATCGCCGACCCCGCCGGCCCTGCCGGCCCCTGCCCCCCCGCTGGCCCCGCAGGCCCTTGCGGCCCCGCTGGCCCCGCAGGCCCCGTCAGCCCTTGCTGCCCCGCTGGCCCCGCTGTCCCCGCCGGCCCCTCTAGCCCCGCCGGCCCTGCCGGCCCTGCCGGCCCCGTCGGCCCCGCCGGCCCCGCCGGCCCTGCCGGCCCTGCCGGCCCCGCCGGCCCCTGCAACACGTCAATATCCCCAGCATCCAGCGTCACGACATGATTCAGCGCCACGACGTGCGATGGCTGAATCTTCCCCGCCTCTGCCGTATCGACCCAGTCGTCCGGCCTGACGTGTTCCACCTTCATTTCGTTTCCGACCGAATGACCTCGGCCACGCCGACCAGCGCGACACCTGCCGTCATGAAGCCGTCGATTGCCCCCACCGGAATCGCGCCGATGGCCACCAGCAACCAGCCCAGTCCCTTCCACGTACTCGGCTCTCTCAACTTGTTCAACACCGCTTCCATCACGACTCCTTTCTGAATAACTCGGCCTCGACCCCGCGCCGTTTGACCAGCCCGTCCAACCGCTTGCCGCCGGCATAGACCCAACGACTGAATTCATTGGCCGCGCCGGCAAAATCGCCCGCCGCGACCTTGCGCCTGATCGTCGATTGCTCCCACGCCGACTCGCCGATGTTGAACACCAACGACGCCAGCGCCGCCGCCTGATTGACCGACAACGACTGCCCGACCCGATGCACCGCCCACAACGCCCGGAACACGTCAACGGTCAGCACCGCCTCGGCCACCGCCTTGTCGACACCGCCGCGAAAAAAATCCTCGCCTGGGCGAATCGCATGGCCGTAACCAATCGTCATCGCCCCGCCCGGACAGACGTAAGGCCTCAATCGCAAGCCCTCGAAGCGGCGCAAATACGCCATCGCCAGCGCCATTTCGGCCTCAATGCTCATCCGAATTCCGCCTACCGCCGCCCATACTGTCGATTCTGGAATGCGCCTTTTCCAAGGCGCGCTCCAGCCGCGAGATTTCCTGATGGATGCCCTGCAAATCCTTTCGGATGCCGCCATAGACAGCACCCGCCGATACCAGCAGGCTGACAATCGTAATCAGACTGTCATGCACCGCATCAGACCAGCAGCGCCTGCAAACGCGACACCTCGGCGTCGATGGCCGCCATGTCGGTTACGACCGCGCCGCGCTGCGCCGACAGTTCGGCCTTTTTCGCCTGCTGCGCCTGATTGCCCGTTTCCCAACCCGCCATCGTCGCCAGTTGCGCGTCGATCAGGTCGATGACCTTCTGCTGCTTTGGCTTCGTCGCCGCCAGCCGCGCAATCTGGCTCTGCGCCCACGTCAACATGTTGCCCGGCACCTTCGATGCCAGAATCATTCCGGTATCGACCTTGACGTTATAGACGCCATCGCCCGACTCGGCCGCCTTGGCGACGAACTTCAAAAAGTCATCCACATTGGCAAACACTTTCAGCTTGCCATTGTCGGCCGCCACTTCGCTATCAACGCCCTTGATGGTCATCACTGCCGTGAATCGCAGCATCGGGTCATTGTTGATGGCAAACAGTTCGACATCCACCGTCGCCAGCGGGTCAACGGCCTTGGCGGCCGCGTATTGGCGCGACGCTTCGCGCAGAGTGATTCGATTCATTGCATTACCTCATTGAAAGTTGATGCTCGATAGAAAAATTCTATCGACGCGCCGCCAAACATAAACGCAATTTATTTTCAACGCAACATCAACCGCCCTGATCTACGGCACCCCGTCCAGCGCCGCCACTTGTCCGAACCACTTGTCCGAACCACGCCGCCTCACCTTCATCCACCCGCAGCCGCCCGCCACTCAACGAGCGCGCGCCCGCCGACCCCGCACCCGCCTGTCCGACAACGCCCCGGCCAGGCGTACAGTTATTGACACAAGACCGAGGAAGATCAAAAACAGCATGTTGTTCACGCTTCGCAGACTGACTGCTTGACTTTGTAAGCGCCCTCTCTCGCTACGTTGTTCACTTCTTCCTCCGTATTGGAGGCGGCAGCGGGATATTTTCATCCGTCAGTTCCGCCTCGATCTGTGCAATGCTGGGCAGACTTGCTCCGAGTGCTTTCGGCAGCGCATGCACCAGTTGGTATTCCGCTATGCCCATTGGCTTTGCCGAGTCACGCAGCGCGTACTCGGCGAATACCCGGCTTCTCGTTTTGCAAAGTAACAGGCCGATGGACGGTACATCATCCGTGCGCCGCATCTGCGAATCGACAGCACTCAGGTAGAAATTCAACTTGCCCGCGTGTTCAGGCTCAAACTCACCGGCCTTGAGTTCGACAACGACGAAACAGCGAAGATGCAAATGATAAAAGAGCAGATCAATGAAGAAATCGCGGCCATCGACTTCCAACGGCACTTGCCGCCCGACATACGCAAACCCGGCGCCCAGTTCGATGAGGAATCGTGAAATATGTGTGACGACCCCATCCTCGACTTCACGCTCGCTGGCTTCGACACCGAGGGAGAGAAAGTCAAAACGATAGGGGTCTTTCAGGCTCTCGCGCGCAAGGTCTGAC
>WQUQ01000050.1 GCA_009782025.1 Desulfobulbus sp.
GTCAGCAAGGATCCCATGAACAGCGTCGGAATGACGACGACAACGCCGGTCAAAATCGGGATCAGCGCGTTGCGCAGAATGTGGCGGAAGAACACCACGGTTTCCGGCAGCCCCTTGGCGCGGGCGGTGCGCACGTAATCCTTGGCCACCTCTTCGAGAAAAATCGTCCGGTACCAGCGGGTCGACGCGCCGATGCCGCCGACGACGCCAATCGCCACCGGCAGAATCAGAAAGCGCCAGGCGTCCAGCCCGTCGCCGAAGCCGGAAATGGGCACCAGCCGCCACACCTTGCTGATGAGATATTGGCCGCCGATGATGTAAAGCAGGCTGGACACCGACATCGCCGCGACGCACAGCACGACGCCCCAGACATCAAAGGCCGTGGCCCGGAAGAAGGCCAGCGTCAGCGCGAAAGTGATGGCGACGAACAAGCCGAGGATGAAGGTCGGCACGGCGATGGCCAGCGATGGCCCCATGCGCGTGGCGATCTCGCGGGCGATGTCGCGGCCATCCTCGGCGCGGCCAAAGTCGCCAACGAACATGCGCGCCGATTTCTCGAAAAAAATGGTCTCGGTCAGCGCCGCCGCGCCGCCAGCGGCGGCATTGACGAACAGCGGCTTGTCGTAACCGCGCTCCGTCTTCCACTGCGCGATGGCCTCCGGCGTTACCCGCTTGATGCCGAGCTGCATCCGCGCCATGTCGTCCGGCGTGTTGACGATGAAGAACAGGGCAAAGGTAATCAGATTGACGCCGATCAGGATCGGGATGGCGTACAGCAGGCGGCGGACAATATAAGCGAGCATGGCCCGGATTATGCCAAGAGCCGGCGCGGAATGAGCAACGATGTCGCGGCCGGCATCTGTTCCCCGGCGGCTGTTTCCGGTTTGGCCTCGCGCGTCTTATCGGTAGCGCCCCTGCTACATCACCCGGCATGCGGGTCCGCACCGGGCGGTTCGAGAGGTTGAGGTCAGGCGAGCCGGGGTAGGTATCCGCGCCGACTGAATTTTGACCAAGGGCGAAAGCCGGGATTTTAAATAGTGTCGTCACGATATTCGAAGCCAAAGAGCCATGCCTGTGCTTCGATATCTTCATCTCTTGCTTCCAAAAGTGACTCAATTTTATTCGCCCGGCAATTAAGTGTTGTCATTCTGCGCGGAGCGAAGCGTAGTCGAAAAATCCACAAGCCGCATGGATGCTGCGACGTAGCGCAATGACGTAGCGGGAATGTTCAATACTTGATTGCCGGGTCAATAGATCACCTTTGGCAAACGAATTTTCGGGGGAAGCTCAGATGTAAAATGGCCGGCTTGCATCTCCGTTAATCAGACCATGGATTTGATTGCCCGCGTCGCCCAGCATTTCGAGGACAGCATCCAGACCAAGCAGCAGGCGGTCGAGGCGCTGTCGTCGCCGATCGCCGCCGCCATCGAGACCCTCACCGCCTGTCTCATCAACGGCGGCAAGATTCTCGCCTGCGGCAATGGCGGCTCGGCCGCCGACGCCCAGCATTTCGCCGCCGAGATGATCGGTCGCTTCGAGGCCGAGCGGCAGGAACTGGCGGCCATCGCGCTGACCACCGACACCTCGATCCTGACCGCGGTGGCCAACGACTACGGCTTCAACCAGATATTTTCCCGTCAGGTGCGCGGCCTCGGCCATGCCGGTGACGCGCTGCTGGCGATTTCGACCTCCGGCAATTCGGCCAACGTCATCGAGGCGATCATGGCGGCGCATGAGCACGACATGCGCGTCGTCGCCCTGACCGGCCGCGATGGCGGCCAGATCGGCGAGATGCTGCGCGACGACGACATCCACCTGTGCGTGCCCGCCGAGCGCACGGCGCGCATTCAGGAAACCCACCTGCTCATCATTCATTGCCTGTGCGACGGCATCGACGCACTACTTCTCGGAGTTGAATAAATGCACAAGACCAGACTCACCCTCGCCGCCGCCCTTCTGCTCGCCGCCCTGCCGGCGCTCCAGGGCTGTTTCCCGGCCGTCGTCACCGGCGCCGCGGTCGGCGTCATGGCGGCCCACGACCGGCGCTCAATCGGCACCCAGACCGACGATGAAACCTCCGAGTTGAAAGTGCGGGGACGCCTGCCCGCGCAGTACAAGGAGCAGTCCAACGTCAGCGTGACCGTGTTCAACCGGCGTCTGCTGCTGACCGGCGAGGTGCCCAGCGCCGAGGCCAGGGCGGCGACCGAGGCCGCCGCGCGCGAGGTCGACGGCCTGCGCGAGGTGTTCAACGAACTCGGCGTCGGCCCGGTGTCCACGCTTGGCAGCCGCAGCAACGACAGCTACATCACCTCCAAGGTCAAGGCCCGCCTGGTCGACTCCGACCAGATCTCGGCCAATCACGTCAAGGTCGTCACCGAGCGCGGCATCGTCCACCTGCTGGGCATCGTCAACGAGCGCGAAGCCAAGGCCGCGGTCAACGTCGCCCGCACCACCTCTGGCGTGCTGAAGGTGGTCAACGTGATGGAGGTCATCGACGAGGCCGAGACGCGGCGCATCGACGAACAGCTCCTCGGCGCCCGCAAGTCGTCGCCCGCCTCGGCGCCGGCCTCTTCGGCGCCGGTCGAGAACCGCTGATTCCCCGTGCAAGGCCAACTGTTCAGCCAGAATTTTCTGCGTAGCGGCATTGCCGGCACGCCGCCGCATCAAGATCTCGATGACGGCAAACTGGCGGATTTTCGCCGCGCCCTGAGCGCCATCTTTGCCGGCATCGATGGCGCCTCCGCGCTCAATGAAGCGCAGACCGAGCAACTCATCATCGAGCGGGTATTGCAGGAACTGGGCTGGGGCGACGACTGGCTGCCGCAGGTCAACGCCACCGGCAAGGGCCGCGAAGACGTGCCGGATTACCTGCTGTTTGCCGAACCGCAAGCCAAGGCCAGCGCCCTGGCGGAAAAAAAGGATGTCGACCGCTACCGCCACGGCATCGCCATTCTGGAGGCCAAGCGCTGGCTGCGCCCGCTCGACCGGGGCGACAGCAGCGATGCGCTCGATCCCGGCGCGCCGTCGTCGCAGATGCTGCGCTATCTGAGCCGCACCGAGGTCGTCTCCGATCGCGTCATCAAATGGGGCATGCTCACCAATGGCGCGGTGTGGCGGCTGTATTGGCAGGACGCCCGCTCGCGTTCCGAAGAATTTTTTGAAATCGATCTCGCCGCCGCCCTCGGCATGGCCGGCGCGCAGGCCGACATCATCGACGACATGCCGCCGGACGATCTGTTGCGCCTCTTTTACCTGTTTTTTCAGCGCGCCGCCTTTTTGCCGCAGACGTGGGATGGCGCCAACCGCAGCTTTCATGCCTATGCCAGAAACGAAGCGCGGCGGTATGAGGAGCGCGTTTCCAGCACGCTGGGCGAGCGCGTCTTCCATGACATCTTCCCCGCTTTGGCCCAGGCGCTGGCCCAAGGCGATTTGCAGGCAGAAACGCAAACCCTGACCTTTCTTTCAGGCAAGCGCCAGCAATACACCCGCGCCTATCTCGAAGAGGTGCGCGAAGCCACGCTGATTCTGCTCTATCGCCTGCTGTTTCTGTTTTATGCCGAAGACCGCAACCTGCTGCCGGTCAAGGATGCGCGTTACGCCGACTACAGCGTGCGCCGCATCCGCGAGGAAGTGCGCGACAAAACCGATGCC
This sequence comes from Desulfobulbus sp., assembly GCA_009782025.1. GTDB lineage: Bacteria > Pseudomonadota > Gammaproteobacteria > Burkholderiales > Rhodocyclaceae > Azonexus. Next base: position 3,652 of record WQUQ01000050.1, read on the forward strand.
GGCGGCGTCTGGCCGAACAAGATGGTCGCTCTCTGGCTGCGCTTGCGGCAAAGTTTCGATCTGCTCGATGGCGGCGAAGACAGCATCGGCATCCCCGCCTACAACGGCGGTCTGTTCGACCGCGCCCGCTCGCCCCTGCTGGCGCGCACCAGGGTGCCCGACGCGGTGCTGGCCCCCATCATCGACACCCTGTCGAGGCGCACCGAAGATGTGCTCAAAGGCTGGATCAATTACCGCGATCTTTCCGTTGCCCATCTGGGCGGCATTTACGAACGCCTGCTCGACTACGCGCTGGAACACGACGTGCAGGCGGCCGATAAATTCGACTTGAAGGAAATCAACCGCGTCATCGCCCGTCCGGCCAGTTTTGCCCGCAAGGTTTCCGGCAGTTACTACACCCATGATGACCTGGTGCGCCTGGTGCTGCGCGAATCGGTCGGCTTGTTGAGCCGCGAGCGCCTGCAAGCCTTTCAATCACACCTCGGTAAACTCGCCAAAAAACAATCGCTCAACCCCGGCGATTGGGATCTGCTCGACGCCCAAGACCCGGCCAGCCAGATTCTCGAACTCAAAATCTGCGACCCGGCGATGGGCAGCGGCCATTTTCTCGTCGCCCTGGTCGATGATCTGGCCGACCGCGTGCTCGAAGCCATTGCCGACGCCCAGCAGCAGGTCAACGCCATGCCCTGGGCCGCGCACCTGGCCGAAGCGGGCCGCCCCTGGCAGAGCGCGGTGCTGCAACGCATTGCCGCCATTCGCCAGAGCCTCAAGGCCAATGCGCGGCAACACGGCTGGGCCGTCACCGATGCGCAACTCGATGACCGCCACATCGTCCGCCGCATGATCCTGAAAAAAGCCGTTTTCGGCGTCGACAAAAACCCGATGGCGGTCGAACTCGCCAAAACCGCCCTGTGGCTGCACACCTTCACCGTCGGCGCGCCGCTCTCCTTTCTCGATCACCACCTCAAAGTCGGCGACAGCCTGCATGGCGAAAAACTCGATGCCGTGCAAAACCACATTGCCGCCCTCGGCATGCTGTTTCAGCAAGCCGACCTCAAACGCCTCGAACTCGTCGCGCAAAACCTGCACCAGATTGCCGACCTCACCGACATCGACATTGCCGAAGCGCATCTGTCGCAGCAACTGGCCGTCGAGGCGGAGGCCGAAATCGCGCCGATCCGGGCGCTGCTCGATAGCTGGCGCGCCCTGCGCTGGCTGATCCCTGGCTGGCCGGTCGACAGCGCGAAAAAACTCGCCCAACTGGGCGACGCCCAAACCACCGCCCTGCTCGGCGAAATTTTCGCCCCCGACCGCAATCTGGTGAATCTGTTCGCCAGCGGCCACATCCCAGGCAGCAGCCAGGCCGTCATCGCCGCCAACCAGTTGCTCACCAAAGCGCAGGCGCTGGCCCGGCGCGAAACCTTTTTTCACTGGCAAATGGCCTTCCCCACGGTTTTCAATGGCCCGCAGGGCGGTTTTGACGCCGTGATCGGCAACCCGCCGTGGGATCGCATCAAACTGCAAGAAGTGGAATGGTTTGCCGAGCGCGACCTGACCATCGCCACGCAGCCCCGCGCCGCCGATAGAAAACGCCGGATTGCCGAATTGCAAAAGAAAAAATCCCCCCTCTGGCAGGATTACCAGGAGGCCGCCGAACGCGCCGAAACCAACGCCCGCGTGCTCGGCAACGGCAAGCAGGGCAGCGGCGATTACCCGCTCCTGGGCGGCGGCGACGTGAACCTCTACAGCCTGTTCGTCGAACGCGCGCAAACGCTGATTCACGATCAGGGCATCGTCGCCCTGATTACGCCCAGCGGCATCGCGGCGGACAAGGGCGCGGCGGCTTTTTTCAAAAGCATCGCCACCACCGGGCGGCTCGGCGCGCTGTTCGACTTCGAGAACAAGAAATACTTTTTCCCCGACGTGGACTCGCGCTTCAAGCTCTGCACGCTGGTCTTTGGCGGCCCGCTGCGCACCTTTGAAGCCACGCGCTGCGCCTTTTACCTGCACAGCGAAGCGGAACTGCTGGCGCTGGAAAAAGCCGGGCAAGTGCTGCATCTCTCCGCCGCAGACTTCGCCCGCGTCAACCCCAACACCGGCGCCGCCCCCATCTTCCGCAGCCAGCGCGACGCCGACATCACCATGCGGCTGTACCGCAACCATCCTGTGCTGGTCAGGCACGGCGCGGGCCGGCAGCCCGATGAAAAAGCATGGCCGGTGAAGTACACGACCCTGTTCCACATGACCAACGACTCCGGCCTTTTCCTCAAGGCCGATGAGTTGCAAGGCCAGGGCTGGCAGCGCGCGCCGCTCAACCGGTGGACGAACGCCCAAGGCCAGCAGGCCGTGCCGCTGTACGAAGGCAAGATGGTGCAAATGTTCGACCATCGGGCGGCGGACGTGGTGGTGCATACCGAAAACCTGCATCGGGCTGCACAACAGGAAGCCATCAGCATTGTCGAAAAGACAAACCCGGCGCGTTATCCAACGCCGCAGTTTTTTGTCGAGATGCAAGAAACCCGCGCCAATCCTTACGAATGGGCGCTGGGATTCAAAGAAATCACCGCGCCCACCAATATGCGCAGCATGATTGCCGCGCTGATGCCCGGCGTCGGTTTTGGCAACAAGCTACCCTTGCTCATCCCGACGCCTGGGGATGAAACGCCCCAGGCCGCCGCTCGCATCGCCAGTCTGATCGTCGCCAATTTCAATACCTTTGCTTTCGATTTCGTGCTTCGGCAGAAGCTGCAAGGCCAGACCATCAATTTGTTCATCCTCGAACAACTCCCCGTCATCGCCCCCGCCCGCTTCGACGAGCCGCTACCCGCTGCCTTTGCCGCCGCCATGCGCCAGCAAGGGCTGCTGTCACCCCTCACCCCCGCCCCTCTCCCCGCCAGCGGGGCGAGGGGAGAAAAACCCCTTCCCCCAACGGCTGGGTCGAGAGGAGAAACCCCCCCTCTCCCCACCCGTGGGGAGAGGGTTGGGGTGAGGGGCAAAGCGCCGGCAGCTTCCCTCCCCGCGTCGGACTTCATCATCGAGCAAGTGCTGGCCCTCTCCTACACCGCCCATGACCTCGCCCCCTTCGCCCGCGATCTGGGTCATGTCGACGCAACCGGCCAGCCGCTGCCGCCCTTCATCTGGAACGACGAAAACCGCCGCGCCCGTATCGCCGCGCTCGACGCGCTGTTCTTCCACCTCTACGGCCTGAACGTCGATGACGCCGCCTACGTGCTCGACACCTTCCCCATCGTGCGCGAACAGGACGAGCGCACTTTTGGCCGCTACCGCAGCAAAGACGATGTGCTGGCCTTGCTGCCGCTGCTGGAGAACCCCTGATTGGTCAAGGTATTGCCCCCCATCCCCATCTTCCCCCGCCAGCGGGGGGGTGCCAGTAACGCCGTAGGGCGGGTCGTGACCCGCCGACCAACATCCAATTTGATTTTGAACCGGCGGGGCAAGCCCCGCCCTACGGCGTTGCCGCTGCTGGAGAACGCATGACCTACGCCCCGCCCGCCTTTGAGAGCAAAATCTGCCCGCCGGGGCCACTCGCCGCCCGCGCCGCCGGGCTGGCCCGGCCGCTGGTATTCACCAACGGCTGTTTCGACATTCTGCATCGCGGCCACGTCACCTATCTGGCGCAGGCCGCCGCGCTCGGCGCGGCGCTGGTGGTGGCGATGAATAGCGATGCTTCGGTCAAGCGCCAGGGCAAGGGCGACGACCGCCCGGTCAATGCGCTGGCCGACCGTCTGGCGGTGATGGCGGCGCAGGGCTGCGTGTCGCTGG
>WQUQ01000051.1 GCA_009782025.1 Desulfobulbus sp.
GCGCGAAGTCGCAGTACGCAGAATCCACAAGCCGCATGGATGCTGCGACGTAGCGCAATGACGTAGCGGGAATGTTCAATGCTTAATTGCCGGATCAATAAAAACCGTAGTTGACCGCTTGCAATCCTTACGAAATCCGCATGAACACTACCCTTTCTAGCTTCGACGACCGTCACCACATGGGTGAGGTCGCTACGCGCCCGGTAGGGCGGGTCTTGACCCGCCGACCAACATCTGATTTGACTTTGAACCGGCGGGGCAAGCCCCGCCCTACGGCGTTGCTCCTCCTTGCAGGCATCAGCCTGCCGCGTCGTCGCGCCTTGCCAGCCCACCCCAACCCTCTCTCCCGGCCTCTCTCCCATCAATGGGAGAGAGGAGGGATTTGCCTCCCCTCTCCAGCTTGCGGGAGAGGGGTCGGGGGTGAGGGCCTGCCGACCTGCTCGGGCGCGTCCAACTACGGTTTTTAGGTTGAAAGGGCGCCATTTTGGACATTGATCGTTTCAAACAACTCGTTGCCCGCCTGGAGCGCGAAAGCGCCGTGTCCCCCGGCGTTTACCGGGCCAAGGTGGCGGCGCTGACGCTGCTCGGCTTCGGCATCCTGCTGTTGTTTCTGGCCGCCGCCGGGGCCGGGCTGCTGGCGCTGGCGGGCTTTGCCGCCGTTGTCGCACTCACCGGCGGCAAGGCGCTGATCCTGTTGCTCAAGGCCGGCAAACTGTTGCTGCTGCTGGCGGTTCCGCTGTGGTATCTGGTCAAGAACGGCGTGCAGGCGCTGTTCATCCGCTTTCCGCCGCCCGAGGGGCGCGAGATTACCCGTGACGAAGCGCCGGCGCTGTTTGCCGAGATCGACCGCATGCGCACGACGATGAAAGGCCCGCGCTTTCATCATGTGCTGATCGTCGACGAGGTCAATGCCGCCGTCGTGCAACGGCCCGCTTTCGGGCTGATTGGCTGGCCGCGCAACTATTTGCTGCTCGGTCTGCCGCTGCTCGAAGGCATGGCGCCCGAGGAGGCGCTGGCCGTCGTGGCGCACGAATACGGCCATCTGGCTGGCGCCGACGGCCGCTTCGGCGCTTTCATCTACCGTCTGCGCCACACCTGGGCCACGATCGAGGCGGTGTTCGAGCAAATGTCCGGCTGGGTGAACAAGCTGATGGCGCCGCTGCTGCGCTGGTACGTGCCTTATTTCAACGCCTATACCTTTGTGCTGGCGCGCGCCAACGAATACCAGGCCGATGCCGCCTCGGCCCGGCTGGTCGGGGTGGAGCATGCGCAGGATGCGCTCAAGCGCAGCAACATCCTCGGCCCGCGCTATGCGCTCTTCATGGAAAGGACCTTGGCCCGCATCGACCACGAGGCCCAGCCGCCGAGCGACCTGATGCACCGCTGGGCGGCGCAGGCCGGCGCCGCGCCGGCCGAGGCCGAGGCGCAGAAGTGGCTGGGCGATGCGCTGGATCGTGAAGGCCACTATGCCGACAGCCATCCGACGCTGCGCGCCCGCCTGGCCGCGCTGGCCCTGCCGGAAGCAGCGCAGGCCGCAGCGCCGCCGCCGCTGGCCAACGCCTCGGCCGCACAGGCTTGGCTCGGCTCGCTGGCCGACACGCTGCGCGCCGAGTTCGAGGCACGCTGGGCCGACAACGTCGCCGCGCCGTGGGCCGAACGCTACGACGAAGCACAGCAAGAACGCCAGCGTCTCGCCGAACTGCGCGCCCTGCCCGCGCCCGATGCCGATGAGCAACTCGAAGTCCTGCGCCTGACCTTGCGCCTGGAACCCGAGGCCGATCTGCGCGAGGCGCTGGCGGCCTTCAATGCCGCGCATGTCGACATGCCGCTAGGATTGTTCCTGGAAGGTTCGCATCGCCTCGACCAAGGCGAACCGGCCGGCATTGATCTGCTCGAGCGGGCCATCGCCATCGACTCCGAGGCCACCAAACCCGCCTTGGCGCGCATCCACGCCTTTCTCGTCGAGCGCAAGGAAACCGCCGCCGCCGAAGCCTGCGCCGAACGCTGGCAGGCGCGCGACAGAATGGAGGCGCTGCGCCAGGCACAGATCGACAACCTCGATCCGAAAAGCGAACTGGTCGCGCCTGATCTCGACGCCGCAACCCTGGCCGCCGCCCAGGCCGTGCTCGGCGACAACGCGCCAAAACATGTCAGTGCCATTTATCTGGCGCGCCGGATCATTCCCGCCGACCCCGGCGTGCGCCAATGGCTGATCGGCGTCGAGATCAGTTGGTGGGGCCGAACACGCGGCAAACAGAAAGCCATCATCGACCAGCTCGCCGCCCGCGAATGGCCGCTGCCGCTGCTGTTCGTGGCGGTGGACGGCAGTTACGCCCCGCTGAAGAAAAAATTCCGGGCATTGGCGGGGGCGCGCGGCTGCTTTGAGTCGGGTTACAACGTCGCCCGGCCCCGTAAGGCGCAATAAGCGCAGCGTATTGCGTTGCAATTGACATCATGATGCACTGGCATCACGATGCGTCATGGAGTGGTGCTATTTCTGGAGATTCCCATGCGC
>WQUQ01000052.1 GCA_009782025.1 Desulfobulbus sp.
TAGTGTGGGGGCCAACAGCGCTGGAAATTTGATGTAATCATTCAAACAGAAACCGCTCTAAAAACGGAATCACTCCTCGGCCCGGGTTTTGCGCTGGCGCTCGATGCGGGTGATGTAGTGTTCGATGAAAGCCAGCCGGCTGCCCGGCAGATTGACGAATTCGCAGCCGACGCGCAGGTGGCGTTGGCCATCGGGCGTCGAGACATCGAAAGCCTTGCAGACCCGCAGATTCACCTGAATCACGCCCTCATCGGGGATTTCCAGGCGGCAGTGCTGAAACAGCGCGTTGCGCGGGAACAAGCCGGCGTTTTCCAGATCGGCCGTCAGACAGACGCCGCCGCCGCTGATGTCGGACAGGCTGAGTTCCAGCGTTTGCGTTTGCCCGTCAGCCGTCGTTGCCGCGATCTGACAGAGGATGGGCGTATCTTCCGCCAGCTCCAGGCGGAAGAATTCCCGCCGTTGCAGACGCAGCAAGCGGGTCGGCAGCGCCGCCGCGAGCGTCGGCTGGCCTTGGCGCAAGACGGAACGCAGCGCGGTCAGGCGAATCTGGATCTTGATCCGGTCGAGATGGGTCAGCAGCGTGATTTGCCGGGCGGCGGCCGGATTGACCTGGTTCTCCCCGAGGTTGGAGGCATCGAGAAAAAATTGCCCGGACGCTTCGTCAACGGCGACGATGGCGGTCGGGAAAAAGCGGCGGCCCTCGTCGACATAGGCGGTGAACAGGCAGTGGCGGCGCGCCAGCAGGTTCAGATAAAAGAGGATTTCCAGCGGATTGACGAGCAGGAACTCGGCGAAGGTTTCCAGATGGTCGATCTCGAAATCGGGGAGGGTCTCTTCTTCGGCCATGAGTGATTGGGCGCGGGCGGGGAACCCGGTCATCATACGCTCAGATCGGCGACGGCGTATCGACGCCGTGTTCGATGCGATACAGCCAGGCCAGCAGTTCGGCGACCGCCATGTAGAGTTGCGGCGGAATGTGCTCGTCGATGTCGACCTGGGTCAAGAGGGCCACCAGTTCCGGCGATTCGTGGACATAGACGCCGTGTTCGCGGGCGCGGGCGATGATTTCCTCGGCGATCAGGCCCTTGCCGCGGGCGACGACCCGGGGCGCGGCGTCGGTTTGCCGGTAGGCCAGGGCGACGGCTTCACGGGCCGAATTGGGTTGAGAGCCGGGCCGAGATGCGGGCCGGGGTTTGGGCGAGGATTTAGGCTGGGATTTCGCCATGCTGGAGCAGTAGCTGGGTCAGGTCGAGGCCGGCGGCGGCAAAACGTTCGCGCAGACTATCCAGATGATCCCGCAGACGGGTTTCGCCGGCATCGCTGTCGGCGGTCATCTGGAGATCGACGCGGCCGCCGGGGCGCAGGCGCAGCCTGGCCTCGATGCCGCCGAGGGCGGGCAGACTGAGCTTCAGCCGGGTCTGCCAGTGTTGCCCGGGATCGTCGTCGCCGCTGGCCTGGTCGGATTCTTGCGAAATCTCCCACCACATCTTTTGCTCTTGCCAGATCTGTCCTTGCCAGGCGTAGTTCTGCGTCGCCAGGGCATCGAGTTGCTGCTGCACGATGGGCGTCAGTTCACGCGGAATCAGATTGCCTTGCTGCGCGGCCTGCATGGGGGTTTGCGCCGGTTCGCCACGAACGGGGGCGGTCGCCTCCCGACCGGGCGCGGCGGGCGGCGGCGAGGGGGGCGGGGTGGACGGCTGCTTCCCCTGGGGTTCCTGACGCAGGGCCTCGGTCGGCAACTGGCCGGCGGCCCAGCGCGCCTGGTGGGCTTCGTAAAACACGCCGCTCTGGCTCAACGCCTCCTTGAGAATGGGGGCCAGTTGGGCGGCGTCGGGCATGCCCTTGGTCAGCGGCAGATTGCCGTTGAGCGGCGCGGGCGCGGCGCGGGCGCCGCCGTCGTCGACCCGGCCCAGCAATCCCCCGATCAGACGGCCGGCCGCGCTCAGCGTGGTCGCTACCGATTGGCCCGGCGAGTCAGCGGCCTGCTGGCCGCTGGTGCGGTTGGCGACAAAGGCCAGGGTCAGCTTGCCGTCGCTTTCGAGCACTTCCAGTTCCAGGCTGTCGCCGGGTTTGGCCGAGAATGGCAGGGCCAGGGTCACGTCGCGCTGGGCGACCATGGCGCGGTAAGCGCCGTTCGGCAGCATGGCCTGGATTTCGGCGAAGATGCGCTGTCCCGGCGTCAGGCCGGAGAGCGCATCGGTCAGCTTTTGTATCGGGATCGCCGGGGCTGGCGCATCTTGCTGAGCCGGTTGCAATGTCGCCCGCAACTGGCTGGCCAGGTCGGCGGGAATAATCATGGCGTCGGCGCGTCAGCCTGCGTCGTCGTTTTCCAGGCCTGGAGCAGGGGCAGGATTTGTTGTTGCCGGGTCGCGGCGCGAGCTTGCAGGGCATCCGCCAGGGTCAGCGTCTGCCGCACGGCCTCGGCGTCGTCGGGGGCGGCATGCCCCGGGTGGGCGAGGAGTGCGCGCATGGCTTGATCGGCCTGTGCCGCGAGCGTGGCGAGTTCTTCCCAGCGGCTGGCCTGCATCGCCGAATCCAGTTGGTCGAGGCTGTCGCGCAGCCGGTTGAGTCCGGCGCGCCAGGTGGTGTCGTCAGCGGGAGTGTTTGGGGGCAATTTCTTTCCACGCCTCGCTGATTTCGGTCAGGAGGCCGCGTACCTCCTGAATGGCGCCTACGTCATTGTGAAAATTGGCATGGGTCAGCCTCGAGGCCATGTAGTCGTACAGGGCTTTGAGGTTGGCGGCCACGTTGCCGCCTTCCTCGATGTTCAGGCTGGCGGAGAGGCCGTCGAGAATGATCTCGATGGCTCGGGTCAGGGTATTGGTCTTGCTCTGGAAGTCCTTGGCGGCCAGCGCCGTCTCGGCGCGATCCAGCGCTGCCAGGGCGCCGTCGAAGAGCAGAACGATCAGCCGGTAGGGATCAGAACCGCGAATGTCGGCCTCGAAGCCGACATTCTGGTAGGACTGAATCGGGTTGGGAGAAAACCCCATGAACGCCTTTCTGGATGCGAGCCGCTTACCGGTTGTTGTTCAGCGACGTAAGTTGCTGGGTGAGATACGAACCCGTAGTCTGCATGCTCGCCATCAACGTGTCCAGTGCCGTGAATTGTGCCTGGTAGCGTGCCTGGATGGCATCGATGCGGCGCTGCATGGCCTCCTGGTCGCTCTGATTCATCTTGATCGAACGGTTGAGGCCGTCGACCCGGTTGGCGATCAGGCCGTTGGCGCCGATCATCGAGTCGATCTTGTCGGAGAAAACCTGGCCGAAAGCGCCGAGCGTTTTCTGCACGTCGCTGAACGAGGTCGAGATGGCGTTGTTCAGCTTGTCGCTATCGACCGTCAGCAGACCGTCCGTCGTGATCGAGATGCCCATTGCCGAGAGCGTCTGGAAGGCCGAGCCGGCAAGGCCGTCTGGCGTCTGGTTGCGGGCATCGCTCAGCATCTGCAAGACCGAGCGCGCCGTTGTTTCGCCATTGAGCGGCTGGGCGGTCTGGGTTTTGCTGTCGTAGGCCGAATTGCTCTTCAACAGGGAAACGACATCGTTGAACGCCTTGACGAAGGCATTGACGGCATCGGCGGCCTTGCTCGAGTCCTTGGCCACCGTCATCTGGGTTTGGCCAACCTGGCTCAAGGTCAGGGTCATGCCGGTGAGCGCCGTCGTCAGCGTATTGCTGCTGGACGTGACCGCTACGCCGTCGATGGTCAGCTTGGCATCCTGCGCGGCGATGCCGAGCGTCGAATCGAAGCCGGCCAGCGATTGCAGCTTGGCATCCGCCGAGTCGACCGCCAGGGAGAAGGAACCGGCCGCCCCGGTATCGGCTCCGGACAGCACCAGGCGGTCGACGCCGCCGCTGCTGATGACTGTGGCGGTGACGCCGATATTGGCACCATTGATCGCGGCGCGAATGTCGTTCAGGCTGGCGCCGTCGCCGATGGTGACGGTTTTTTCCTCGCCGCCGATGGTGAATTTCAGCGTGCCGCTGCCAAAGGAGTCACCGCTGGCGTAGGCGCCGGAAACGCTTTTCTGGGCGGTGGCGAGCTGGCTGACGTTGATCGAATAGACGCCGGCGCCGGCATTGAAACTGGCGGTGGCGCTAAGAATGTCCTTGTTGCCGACCGTGGCCGCCAGGCCGCCGAGCTTGCTCGGGTCGGCCAGCGTCTTGGCCGCCGTTTGCAGGGTCGACAGAGCCGATTTCAACTGACCATAGACCGAGAGTTTGGTGTTGAATGCGGACGCCTTGCTTTTCAGCGCGTTCAGGGGGGTCTGTTCAAGCTGCATCAGCTTGCTGAGGATGGTGGCGGTGTCGATGCCGGTGCCAACACCCAGGGAAGAAATGGTTCCGGCCATGATGTGCCTCCGATCAGTTGAATTGCCCAGGTTGGGCGCTGCGTTAAATTTTGGCGCGCACGAAAAGCCCTTGCAGTTTGTCGAGCGCTCGCGAGATGGCGATAGCCTCCTCGGATGGAATCTGGAGGATCACGTCATGCGAGGTCCGGTCGATCACCTTGACCATGAAGCCATCCTCCTTGTCGATGGAGAAGGTAATGTCAGGGGAATTTCTGGCAACGAACTTCTCGATGTTGTCCACCGCAGCCTGAACCTCCTGCTCGCTATGGCCTTGCGCACCGGTACGCGCTGGCGGCGCGTTCGCCACGCCTGGGGCGGCAGCGACCGGCGGCGGACTGGTCACCCTGGCTTCCGGCGGCGCGGATGCCTTGCCGTCGGTTTGCGCGACCGTGGCGGGCAAGGGCGTTGCCGTAACGGATGGAATGTTCATGATGCGCCTCCTGATGTGGCAATGCGCGGGGGCCGGTCAGCCCCCGCGCATTCTGTCTTACTGCCTTACGACTGGACGATCAGTTCGACTTAACCGCGGAGGAGCGTCAGCACGTTCTGCGGGATCGTGTTCGCCTGGGCCACCATCGCCGTACCCGACTGTTGCAGAATCTGGGCGCGGGTCATGTTGGCGGTTTCCGCTGCGAAGTCGGCGTCCATGATGCGGCTGCGGGCGGCGCTTTGATTCTCGCGAGCGGTTTCGATCTGGTTGATACGGAACTGCAAGGCGTTCATGATGGCGCCGGCTTCAGCGCGGTTGCCGGCAAGCGCAGTCTGGGCGGCGTCGATGGCGCTCAGGGCAGCCGTGGCGGCCGACGAGGTGCTGACGGCAGCGGCGCCAAGCGTCACGCTGGTGAAAGTGGCGGACAAGGTTTGCGCGGAGGTCGTGCCGACCTGGAAGGTAAAGCTGCCGAAAACGGACTGGTTGTTCAGCGTGGCGGCATTCTGAAGATCGTTGACCTGCGTGTTCAACTGCTGGTATTCCTTATCCAGATAGCCGCGCTCGGTATCGCTGATCGTGCCGTTCAGGGACTGGACGGCCAGTTCGCGCATCCGTTGCAGAATGTCGCCCACCGTGTTGAGCGCGCCGTCGGCGGTTTGACCGAAGGAGATACCGTCGGAGGCGTTGCGCATGGCTACCGTCAGCGCGCGGGAATCCGCTTCCATCCGCGTGGCGACGGCCAGACCGGCGGCATCGTCACGCGAGGAGTTGACTCGCAGACCGGAAGACAGGCGCTCAATGGCGGATGCCAGGCCGAGCGAGTTCTTGTTCAAATTCTTCTGAGCGTTCAGAGAATAGGTGTTGGTGTAGATAACTTGTGCCATTTTGGGCCTCCTGTGAGAAGTAAGTGAGTTGAATCTGGCGGCTCGGCGATGTTCCTCTACCCATTTCGTCTGCCGTTGAGTCGATTACGACCGCGCCGGAAAAAACTTTAGGAGATTTTTATGGGCGGCCATGGGGGATGCCCCGGCTTCAAGTCGCTGATTGACCTTGCAGCAGTCGTCGCGCGAGCAAACTGCGCAAGTCTCTGCGCGTGTCGCAAACGATATGGATGTAGAGCATGTCGCCGTGCACTTCATAGATGATGCGATTCATCCCGGCCAGTACCTGTCGGTATTGCATCAGCCCTACTGCCTCAAGTTCCGGCAAGATAGTCCCGCTCTGTGGAAAGGCAGCAGCGGCCCTGACTGTGGCTTTGATCCCGGCGTAGGCATGCAGCCATGTCGCTTTGTCGAATTGCCGGATCAGGTATTTTCGTAGCGCCCTGAGGTCTTTTTCGGCCTCGGCAAGAAAAACAGCTCTCACGTCAAGTCTTCCTCGTCCAGATCCATGAAGACATCCTCCGCGTTACGGAAGCGACCTTGCTCCATGTCGCGTTTCCCCAAGGCCAACATCTTTAACAGGGCCATGGTTTGCTCCTTCTGCTCCCAGGTGCAGACATCCACGACAATCAAACGGGCCTCGCCGTTTTGCGTGATGAGCATCGGTTCGCCCGTTTCGGTGATGTCTCTGGCGATTTCTGCCGCATGGCTTTTCAGGTAACTGATGGGTCGAACGTGGGTGGCAAGCTTCATGGCGGATTCCGGTGAGGGCAAAGCAATGGGGTTAAATTTAGTCTGAATTTGGAATATGTCCAAGCCCGTAGCCCGTAGGGCGGCGGCTCTGCCCCGCCGCCGGTTCAACATCAAATTTGATAGGGGTCGGCGGGTCAAGACCCGCCCTACGGCGCCATTACGCCGCCAATTCCTGCAACAGCTCCGGGTGGCGGTCGAGCAGGCGCAGCAGCAGCACGGTGGATTTGTGCGGCTGTGTCTTGCCGCGCTCGTATTCTGAAAACGCCGATGCGCCGCCGCCAAACAACCGCCCGGCTTCGGCCTGCGTGAGTTTGAGTTTCTTGCGGGTGGCGCGCAGTTCGCGCGCCCGGCGTTCGCGCGCCTTGGCGCCGGCGGCCCAGATGGCCTGGCTGCACCGAGACGCGCTGTCGTCATCCTGCGCGAACTCGATCTCGCCGCAGGCCGGGCAATGCCAGCCGGAAACCCGCTCGACGAAATACGGCTCGCCATCGACATTGCCCGCTACGTCGCGGGTGTCGCGCACCAGCACCGTGCCGTCGTCGCATTGCAGGCAGTACCGTGGTCTCGTTGTGTTTTCCATGTCAAAGCCTCTTGAACTGGATCACCACCACGCCGTCGTCGCGCAGGGTGAGTTTGATGTAGGCCCAACGGCCATTCGGGCAAGGGGCGTGATATACGTCCTGCCATACCCGATGATCGGCATGGGTGGTCATGCTTTTGTAGAACTGGCGGTGATTCAAGGCCAGCACCACGCTGACCGCTTCGGCGTGAGAAATCTCCAGAGCTTCCGCGCCGAGTTGCGCCGTGATGGTGAAAGCCCTGAACCCGCCGACGGCAACACTATCCTTGACGGCATCCAGCGCGTAATGCGGCTTGCTTTTTTCCATGCGGCCAGTTTTACGGATTCCATAAACCCAGATTTCCCATTTACCCCGCCTTGCTCTCGCAGTCTCAAGCGCTGGAGAAGTGAAGGGAGAAGTCGATTGGCATCTCGAAGGTTCTGGCCCGA
>WQUQ01000053.1 GCA_009782025.1 Desulfobulbus sp.
GCGACGGAATCCAGGCGGGCTTCCAGCAATTGCAGCAGGTTTTCGCCCGTCTGGCCCTTGCGGCGCTCGGCTTCGGCGAAGGTCTTGCGGAACTGGCCTTCGAGCACGCCATAGACGCGGCGGATTTTCTGCTTGGCGCGCAGGTGCACGCCATAGTCGGACAAGCGGGCGCCGGACTTCTGGCCATGCTGGCCAGGCGCGTAGGCGCGGCGCTCGATGGCGCACTTGTCGGTAAAACACTTTTCGCCCTTCAGGAACAGCTTTTCGCCTTCGCGGCGGCACTGACGGCATTTCGGATCGAGATTGCGAGCCACTTGTCTTTCTCCTTAGATGCGGCGCTTCTTGGGCGGACGGCAGCCGTTGTGGGGGATCGGCGTGACATCGGAAATGGCGGTGATCTTCATGCCCAGCGCGTTCAGCGCGCGGACGGAAGATTCGCGGCCGGGGCCAGGCCCCTTGATGCGCACTTCCAGATTTTTCACGCCGCATTCCTGGGCGGCCTTGCCGGCAGCCTCGGCGGCAACCTGGGCGGCAAACGGGGTGGACTTGCGCGAGCCGCGGAAACCCGCGCCGCCGGAAGTCGCCCACGACAAGGCATTGCCCTGGCGGTCGGTGATGGTGATGATGGTATTGTTGAACGAAGCGTGAATGTGGGCGATGCCCTCGGCGACGTTCTTCTTGACCTTCTTGCGAACCTTGGTGGTGGTTTTGACCATGTCCTGTTCCTCTTACTTCTTGCCAGCGATGGCCTTGCGCGGCCCCTTGCGGGTACGGGCATTGGTGCGGGTGCGCTGACCACGGCAGGGCAAGCCCTTGCGATGGCGCAGCCCTCGGTAGCAACCGAGATCCATCAGACGCTTGATGCTCATGGTGACTTCGCGGCGCAGGTCACCTTCGACGGTGAACTTGCCCACTTCGTCGCGCAGACGATCCATGTCGGCATCGGACAGGTCTTTCATTTTGGTGGCACGACCAACGCCGGCGGCATCGCAGATTTTCTGCGCGCGCGTGCGGCCGATGCCGTAGATCGCGGTCAGGGCGATCTCGGCATGCTGATGGTTCGGAATGTTTACCCCTGCAATACGGGCCATTGCTTCACTCCACTATTTCTAAAATTGACAAATGCTGGGCACGCCAGGAAATCAACCCTGACGCTGCTTGTGACGCGGGTCCTTGCAAATGATGCGGACAACGCCCTTGCGCCGGATAACCTTGCAATTGCGGCAGATGCATTTCACCGAAGGTTGAACTTTCATTTCTTACTCCTCGTCTGCGAGAGCCTGGAAGCAGCCGTGATTCCTTGCCCCGCGGTTTATTGCGTAGAGACGGTTACTTGGCGCGGAACACAATCCGCGCCTTCGTTAAATCGTAGGGGGTCAACTGAACGGTGACCTTGTCGCCGGGCAGGATGCGGATGTAGTGCATGCGCATTTTCCCGGAGATGAAGCCGTGCACGATGTGCCCGTTTTCCAGCTTGACCTTGAAGGTCGCATTCGGGAGGTTCTCGACCACCTCCCCCTGCATCTCGATGTAATCTTCCTTGGCCATCGCGCCTTACTTGAACGGACCGCCGCCCTTGAAATTGGCTTTCTTCAGGAGGCTTTCATATTGATGGGACATGATGTAGGCCTGAACCTGGGACATGAAGTCCATGGTCACGACCACGATAATCAAGAGCGAGGTGCCGCCGAAGTGGAAGGGCACGTTCCATTTCAGGATCAGAAACTCGGGCAGCAGGCAGACCAGGGTGATGTAGGCAGCCCCCACCAGGGTCAGGCGCATCAGGATCTTGTCGATGTAGCGCGCCGTCTGCTCGCCCGGACGGATGCCCGGCACGAAGGCGCCGCTCTTCTTCAGGTTGTCGGCGGTTTCCTTGGAATTGAACACCAGCGCCGTGTAGAAGAAACAGAAGAAGATGATCGCCACGGCATACAACATCACATAGATCGGCTGTCCGGGCGCCAGGGTGCCAGCGATGTCCTTCAGCCAGGACATCGACTCGCCCGACCCGAACCAGCCGGCGACGGTGGCCGGAAACAGGATGATCGACGAGGCAAAGATCGGCGGAATGACGCCCGACATGTTGAGCTTGAGCGGCAGATGGGAACTCTGGCCGCCGTAAATCTTGTTGCCGACCTGGCGCTTGGCGTAATTGACCAGAATCTTGCGCTGGCCGCGTTCGACAAAGACGACGAAGGCGGTAACCAGAACGACCAGGATGCAGATGAAAATCGCCACCAGCGGGTGCATACCACCGTTGGAGACCAGGGTAGCCGTACCGCCGACAGCATTCGGAAGACCGGCGGCGATACCAGCGAAAATGATGATGGAAATGCCGTTGCCCAGGCCGCGCTCGGTGATCTGCTCGCCGAGCCACATCAGGAACATGGTACCGGTCAGCAGTGTAGACACCGTCGTCAGCCGAAACAGGAAACCGGGGCTGAGAACCAGGTTGGGCTGCGCCTCCAGCGCAATGGCGATGCCGATGCCCTGGAACAGCGCCAGGACGACCGTGCCGTAGCGGGTGTATTGCGTGATCTTGCGCCGTCCGGCCTCGCCTTCCTTCTTCAGGGCTTCGAGTTGCGGGCTGGCGACGCTCATCAACTGCATGATGATCGAGGCCGAGATGTACGGCATGATCCCCAGCGCGAAGATGGTGAAACGCGACAGGGCGCCGCCCGAGAACATGTTGAACATGCCCAGGATGCCGCCCTTCTGCGTATTGAAAAGATCGGCCAGAACATTGGGGTCGATGCCCGGCACCGGAATATGGGCGCCGATGCGATAGACGACCAGCGCGCCGAGCAGGAAGAACAAGCGGCGCCTGAGGTCGCCGAACTTGCCGCCCTTGCCAACCGCGCCTTTGCCGACTGTTTGATTTGCTGCCAACGTTCGACCCTTTTCCTGGCTTATTCGGCGATGGAGCCGCCGACGGCCTCAATGGCGGCCCTGGCGCCCTTGGTGACGCCGATGCCTTTCAAGCTGACCTTGCGGGTGAGCTTGCCGGACAGGATCACCTTGGCCGACAGCGCGTCGCCCGGAACGATGCCGGCGACCTGCAACGACAGCAGATCAACCTCGTCGACCGGCAGCCGCTCCAGATCGGAGAGGCGCACTTCGTAATTGCGGGCGCGGGTCAGCGAATTGAAGCCGCGCTTGGGCAGGCGACGCTGCAAGGGCATCTGGCCGCCCTCGAAACCGACCTTGTGGAAACCGCCGGAACGGGATTTCTGACCCTTGTGACCGCGGCCGCAAGTCTTGCCGAGGCCCGAACCGATGCCGCGGCCGACGCGCCTGGCGGCCTTTTTGGAGCCTTCAGCCGGCTTGATGGTGTTCAGACGCATGACTCAACCCTCGACCTTCACGAGATACTGCACCTTCTGGATCATGCCGCGGATGGCCGGCGTGTCTTCCAGTTCGGCGCAGCTATTCAACTTGCGCAGCCCCAGACCGCGCACGGTGGCGCGGTGGTCCTCTTTGGTACCGATGATGCTCTTGACGAGTTTCACCTTGATTTTCTTGTCAGCCATAAAATTCACCCAAACTCACCCCAGAATCTGTTCCACCGACTTGCCGCGCTTGGCGGCAATCTCGGCCGGCGTATTGACCTTCGACAAACCGTCGATGGTGGCGCGCACGATGTTGTAGGGATTGGTCGAACCGTGCGCCTTGGCGACCACGTTGGTCACGCCGACGACCTCGAACACGGCGCGCATGGCACCGCCGGCGATGATGCCCGCGCCTTCCGGGGCCGGCTGAATCATCACCGAAGTCGCGCCGTGGCGGCCGATCACGGTGTGATGCACGGTGCCGTTCTTGAGGCTGACCTTGGCCATCTTGCGCCGCGCCTCATCCATGGCCTTCTGGGCGGCAACCGGCACTTCGCGGGACTTGCCCTTGCCCATGCCGATGCTGCCGTCGCCGTCGCCAACCACGGTCAGCGCGGCAAAGCCGAGAATGCGGCCGCCCTTCACCACCTTGGTGACGCGGTTGACCGCGACCATCTTTTCACGCAAACCGTCGTCGCGCTCTTCAGCGTGCTGCGGCTTCTTGTTTCTTTCGGGTTTAGCCATTTTCTTAACCTGGTCCTTTCAGGGCGTCAGAACTTCAGGCCGGCTTCACGCGCGGCTTCCGCCAGCGCCTGAACGCGGCCGTGGTACTGCAAGCCGGAACGATCGAAAGCCACCTGCTCGATGCCGGCGGCCCTGGCGCGCTCGGCAATCAGCTTGCCCACGGTCGTGGCGGCAGCCTTGTTGCCGCCGTTCGGGACGCTCGTGCGAACGTCCTTGTCCAGCGTCGAAGCCGAAGCCAGCACCTTGCCGCCACAGGGCGAGATGATCTGGGCGTAAATGTGGCAGTTGCTGCGGTTGACGCACAGGCGTACCGCTTTCAGCTCGGCGATTTTGGCCCGGGTTTTGCGGGCGCGGCGCAGACGCGCTTCTTTCCTGTTATACATATGCCACCCTTACTTCTTCTTGGTTTCCTTGATGAGCACCACTTCGTCCGCGTAGCGCACGCCCTTGCCCTTGTACGGCTCCGGTTTGCGATAGGCGCGCACTTCGGCGGCGACCTGGCCGACCTGCTGCCGATCCGAACCCTTGATGAGGATCTCGGTCTGCGTCGGGCATTCAACCTTGACGCCAGCGGGCATCTTGTGCGCCACCGGGTGCGAGAAACCCAGCGACAGATTCAGCACGTCGCCCTGAGCCTGGGCGCGATAGCCGACGCCCACCAGTTGCAGCTTCTTCTCGAAACCCTTGGAGACGCCGGTGACCATGTTGGAGAGGTTGGCGCGCATGGTGCCCCACATGGCAGCGGCGTTGACCGCGCCTTCGATTTTGGACACCTGAATGCTCCGGCCCTCGACCGCAACCTTGACCGACGGATGAGTGGCGGCCTTCAGCGTGCCGAGCGGCCCCTTGACGACGATCTGCTCGCCGAGGGTCACTTCGACGCCGGCCGGCAGAACGATGGGATTCTTACCAATACGAGACATGTTCCCCCCTTACGCCACGATGCAGAGAACTTCGCCGCCGACCTTGCTGGCGCGAGCCTTGCGATCGGTCATGACGCCCTTCGGGGTCGACACGATGGCAACCCCGAGACCATTCATGACGCGAGGAATATCCTCGCAGCCCTTGTAGATGCGTAGCCCCGGCTTGGACACGCGCTCGATGCGCTCGATGACCGGACGACCGGCGTAATACCTGAGCGCGATGTCGAGCGTCGGCTTGCCATCGCCATCGCGAACCGCAAAATCTTCGACGTAGCCTTCGTCCTTGAGCACGGCGGCGATGGCCACCTTGAGCTTGGACGAGGGCATGGAGACAGACGCCTTTTCGGCGAGCTGGGCGTTGCGGATGCGGGTCAGCATGTCCGCGATCGGATCGCTCATAGCCATTTCTGTATCTCCTCTTACCAGCTAGCCTTGACAATCCCCGGGATTTCGCCGTTGAAGGCGAGTTCGCGGATCTTGTTACGGCACAGGCCGAATTTACGGAAAACACCACGCGGACGGCCGGTCAACTGGCAACGGTTGCGCAGGCGCGACGGGCTGGCGTTGCGCGGCAGGGCCTGCAACTTCAGACGAGCGTCGTAACGATCCTGGTCGGACAGACTCGCATCGTCGATGATCGCCTCCAGGGCGGCACGCTTCTTGGCGTACTGGGCGACCAGCTTGCGGCGCTTCTCTTCGCGGTTGATCAGAGCAAGTTTTGCCATGATTGCCTCAATTCTTGAACGGAAACTTGAACGCGGCGAGCAGGGCTTTCGCCTCCGCATCGGTCTTCGCGGTCGTGGTGATGCTGATATTCATCCCCCGCAGGGCATCGATCTTGTCGTATTCGATTTCCGGGAAAATGATCTGCTCCTTGACACCCATGTTGTAGTTGCCCTGGCCGTCGAAACCCTTGCCGGAAATACCGCGGAAGTCGCGCACGCGCGGCAGGGCGACGGTAACCAGGCGATCCAGGAACTCGAACATGCGCGGGCCGCGCAGGGTGACCATGCAGCCGATCGGATAACCATCGCGGATCTTGAAACCGGCGATCGACTTCTTCGCCTTGGTCGTCACCGGCTTCTGGCCAGCGATTTTCTGCATGTCGCCAACGGCGTTTTCGAGCACCTTCTTGTCGGCCACCGCTTCGCCCACCCCCATGTTCAGGGTAATCTTGGTGATACGCGGCACTTCCATGCTCGACTTGTAGCCGAATTGCTTGACCAGATCGGCGACGATGGTGTCTTTGTAAACTTGTTGCAAACGCGCCATGACAGTCCCTTATACGTTCACCAGTTCGCCGTTCGACTTGAACACGCGAACCTTGCGGCCATCTTCGAGCACCTTGAAGCCGACGCGGTCGGCCTTCTTGGTCGCCGAATTGAACAGCGCCACATTGGAAAGATGAATCGGCATATCCTTTTCAACGATGCCGCCGGCCACACCCTTCATCGGATTGGGCTTGACGTGCTTCTTGGCGCGATTGATACCCTCGACGACGACATGCTCGTCGCCCGCGCGGGAGAGCACGGTACCGCGACTGCCCTTGTACTTGCCGGTAATGACGATGACCTCGTCGCCCTTGCGAATCTTTTCCATGACGCCTTCCTTACAGCACTTCAGGAGCCAGGGACACGATCTTCATGAAGCGCTCGGTGCGCAGTTCGCGGGTCACCGGGCCAAAGATGCGCGTGCCGATCGGCTCGAGCTTGTTGTTGAGGAGCACCGCGGCATTGCCGTCGAAGCGAACCAGCGACCCGTCGGGACGGCGAACGCCCTTGGCGGTACGCACCACCACGGCATTGTAAACATCGCCTTTCTTGACGCGACCGCGCGGCGCAGCATCCTTGATGCTGACCTTGATGACGTCGCCAATGCCGGCGTAGCGGCGCCTGGAGCCGCCCAGCACCTTGATACACATAACTGAACGGGCGCCGGTATTATCGGCGACGTCCAGCGTCGTCTGCATCTGAATCATTTAAGTTAACTCTCCAACTTAATCCGCCTGCGCGGTCAGTCTTGGAACCCGTAGGGGTCGAACATCTTTCCGTTACCGCGAACAATGAACCGGCGGCGAGAAAAAAGAAGCCGAACTATACCGGCTTTCTTCCAATCGCGCAAGCGTTTTGCAAGATTTTGTAGAGAGCAAGTAATCTGTCCGGTCGGTATGGTACCCGTTCCACCGACCAACACCACGTTGTATGCCGGCTCGGTAAATTTCAGTATTGCCAGTTGGTGAATCAGCAGGGCGATTGCATTTATTCGTCATGCGCGTTCCGCAAAAAATCGTTAACCCTCAGTCACTTATGAGGTCATCTTGTAAACTCATCCGAAATGGCGTC
>WQUQ01000054.1 GCA_009782025.1 Desulfobulbus sp.
GTCAGCGCCGTGGCTTCGGGCGTGCGGGCGGCGGAACGGGCGATCAGTTGGTGCAGCAGATAGGTATCGGTCATGGCGTCGGTTGGCGTGCGGCAGTGGCGGATGAATGACGGTTGAATTGCGGATGAATCGCTTGGCCGGCTTGGACTGCCGACGACAAACATTCCATCCCGAAGGCGGGCAGTAGTGTATCAGTAGAGTATTGTCTTTCCTGAAGGCTCGTTCCAAGGCATAGTATCGGGCTTCGTTCAGGGGGGGTGAGGATGGCAATGGGCAAACTTCGCAAGTTATATGTTTATTCTGGTTTGGTGCGAACCCAGACGGGCAAGTCGCGCTGGCAGCAGATACGCGAAATTCTTGCGCTGCATCGCGGGCCGTATCAGCTTGGGATCGAGGAATATTACGAACTGGGCATATTCGACGACCGCCATTACCCCGCCGCTGAAAAAATGCGTTGCCTGGGCTGGAAAGGCAGCGCCATGCTCGACCAGCGCATGAACCACAGTTACTGGCGGGCGACGGCCAACGACAAGGTGCTCAACTATGCCTTGCTGGCCCACTATGGCTTTCCCATTCCGCAGACGCTGGCGATCTGGTCGCGGGCCGGTCAGCGTATTGCCGACGAAAAGATTCTGAGCAGCGAGGCGGAATTGTTCGATTACCTGGATACCGGCTCGCCATTCCCGGTTTTCATCAAGCCCATTCACGGAACATACGGGCGGGGAACTTTCTGTCTCCTGGGCAAAGGGCCGGATGGCGCCTACCTCGACAGCCGCGGCTCCACGGTCAGCCGCGATGCTTTGCTGGAAGCCTGGCGGAATCGGAAATTTGGCGGTCTGTTGTTTCAGAAGCGGCTGCGTCAGCACCCAGCGGTGGAAGCGCTGGTTGGTGAGACCATCAGTTGTATCCGCCTGATCGTGGCGCTTGATGCCGAGACTCGGCCGGAGGCGGTGCTGGCGTTCTGGAAGATCGGGCGGGCGGCGAATATCACCGATAACTTTCACATGGGTAAAAGCGGCAATCTGCTGGCCGGGATCGATATCGGCAGCGGACGTGTCGAGCGGGTCATCACGGGGCTTTGGCCGGGCGGCGTGGATGTATCGGAGCACCCGGATACCGGGGCGCAACTGGTCGGCGCCCAGTTGCCGGATTGGTCCAAGGCGCTGGCGCTATGCTGCGAGGCCGCCCGGCATTTTCCCGGACTGCGCTTGCAGCATTGGGATGTCGCCTTTGCCGAGCAGGGGCCGGTGCTGATGGAACTCAACACCGAAGCTGATTTAGGCGTTCCCCAGTTTCTTGGGCGCAAGGCGTTTGTCAGTGAGCGGGTCGATGCGTTGATGGCTTCAGGTAGCTGACGGCTGGTTGATTTGGCTATACCGGTATGGTCAGCATCGTGTCCTATCTCACGGTCACGGCGATATTCTCCCCCTATAATGCGGCCTTTTGATTCAGATGCTCTAGGAGTACGGTTTGAATACCCAGAAGGAAGTCCTGTCGCTGCTCGACGAGGTTCTCAGCCTGAACGGCCGGGCGGTCGCCTATACCTTGGATACGCCGCTGCTGGGGGCCATTCCCGAACTTGATTCGATGGCCGTGGTGGCGCTGATTACCGGTTTCGAGGAGCGTTTCGGCTTTGCCGTCGACGATGACGAGATCGAGGGCAGCACCTTTGCCACGGTCGGCTCGCTGGTGGCATTCGTCGACGCCAAGCTGGCCGGCTGATCCCGCAATATCCGTCATGCAGCCTGATTTTCTCGCCCTTGGCGACGGGCGGCGCTTCTGCCTGTTCCACCCGGCGCAAGGCGGCAAAGCCAGGGCTGCGGTACTTTATCTGCATCCCTTCGCCGAGGAAATGAACAAATCCCGGCGCATGGCGGCCTTGCAGTCGCGGGCGCTGGCGGCCGCCGGCTGTGACGTACTGCAAATCGATTTGCTCGGCTGCGGCGACAGCAGCGGCGATTTTGCCGACGCGACCTGGGCGGCCTGGCGCGCCGATGTGTTGGCCGGCTATCGCTATTTGCGTCAGCGTTCGGCCGCGCCGCTGGCGCTCTGGGGCTTGCGCGCCGGTTGCCTGCTGGCGGTCGAGGCCGCCGCCGAGTTGCCGGAAGCCGCCGATTTTCTGTTCTGGCAGCCGGTCGTCTCCGGCAGGCCACACTGGCAGCAATTCATGCGTCTGAAAATGGCTGGCGAGTTGACCACAGATCGGGCTTCCGGCCAGGCCAGGGCAATCGGCGAGCAACTGCGCGCGCGGCTGGCCGCCGGGCAAACGGTCGAAATTGCCGGCTACGAAGTCGCGCCGGCCCTGGCCGCCGGCCTGGAACAGGCCGAGCTATCGCCGCCGCCGGGCCGTACTGGCCGGGTCGTCTGGCTGGAAATCTCGTTGCGCGACGAGGCGACGCTAACGCCGGTCGCCATCAAGCGCATCGAGCAGTGGCGGGCCGCCGGTTTCACGGTCGAGGCCAGCGTCGTTCGCGGTCCGGCCTTCTGGCAGACGACTGAAATCGAGGAAGCGCCGGCATTGCTCGTCGCGACGCGGGCGGCTCTGGCGGGGCCGGCATGAGTTATAGCGAACAGGCCATCGTTTTCCCCTGTGCCGGCGAGACGCTCCTCGGCATCGTCGCTGTGCCGGATGCGCCGGCGACGGTCGGCGTGCTGATCGTCGTCGGCGGGCCGCAGTACCGCGCCGGCAGTCATCGCCAGTTTTTGTTGCTGGCGCGTGCCCTGGCGGCGGCCGGCCATGCGGCGATGCGCTTCGACACTCGCGGCATGGGCGACAGCGGCGGCGAGAAGCGCGATTTCGAGACGATCGACGCGGACATTGCCGCCGCGCTGGCGGCCTTCCGCCAACAGTGCCCGCAACTCGAACGCATCGTGCTGTGGGGCCTGTGCGACGCCGCCACGGCTGCCTTGCTGTACTGGGACGGTTCGCGGGATGCCGCGCTTGGCGGCCTGGTGCTGCTCAACCCCTGGGCGCGTTCGGAAGCCACCCTGGCGCGCACGCACATCAAACACTATTACGTGCAGCGGCTGCTGCAAGGCGAGTTCTGGCAAAAGCTTTTCAGTGGCCGTTTGGGCATCGGGCGGGCGCTGCGGGGCTTGGCCGACAACTGGCTGCGCGCCCGGCAAGCGGGGGCGGCCGAGATCTCTGCGGCGGCGGAACCGTTCCAGAAACGGATGCTGCGCGCGCTGGCCGATTTCCCCGGCCCAACGCTGCTGCTGCTCAGTGGCGACGACTACACCGCCAAGGAATTTCTCGAAGCCTGCCGGGCCGATGCCCATGCCGCCCGAGCGCTGACCAGGCCCGATTTGACGCGCCTCGACGTGCCTGGCGCCGACCACACTTTTTCCTCGCGCGCCCTGCGGCAGACGGTCGAGGCGGCGACGCTGGACTGGCTGCGGCGAGCGTTGCCTATTAACTCGGCAATCAAACCTCCATGATTTTTTCTGTGCCGTTGGCCCCCACCCTAACCCTCCCCCGCAAGCAGGGGAGGGAACGAGGCTCCTTCCCCCGCTTGCGGAGGAAGGTTGGGGCCATCGCCTGCGCTTCGCCAGTTGGCAAGCGAGGCTCCTTCCCCCGCTTGCGGGGGAAGGTTGGGATGGGGGGGCAAACATGACCCTCGATTACCAAATTTTCGATCCCGCCCCCTGCCGTTTTCCGCGCCCGCGCGTGCCGGTGTTGCCGCGCGGTTTCGCGGCGGCCGGCGCTGATGATGCTGCCTTGCTGGCCGGCGTTCCCCTATTGCCTGGCGTGCATTACAGCCGCGGCCGCTATGCGCTCGGCGAAGCCTATCGGCAGGCCGGGCTGGATGGCGGCAGCGCGCTGCTGGCACCGGCTTACCATTGCGTGACCATGCTCGATCCGGCGCTGGCGCTCGGCGCCGAGGCGCTGCTTTATCCGCTGCACGCCGACCTGACGCCCGATCCGGCGGCGCTCGACGCCTTGGTCGCGGCCTCGGCCAAGCCGGTCAAAGCCCTGCTGGCGACGCATTTTTTCGGTTTCGTCCGCGATTTCTCCTGGCTGCAATCCTGGTGCGCGGCGCGCGGCATCGTCCTGGTCGAGGATTGCGCGCATACCTTGTTCACCGAGCGCTATCGGGCGGCGGGGGCGGGGTGCTACGGACAGTTCGTGGCATCCAGCCCGTACAAATTTTTTCCCGGCGCCGACGGCGGTTGGCTGCTCGCTGCCGGCGCAACCGTGCGTCCGGCCCGTTGGCGGGATGAACTGCGCGGTCTCAAGCAATGTTTCGACGCGGCCCGGCAACCCTCGGTCAACGCCGCCGACATCGCCGCGCTCGACGGTCAACTGGCCGTGCTGACCGGGCAAGCGCCGGAAATCGGCAACGATGTGCAACTGTCGCGCTCGGGCCATTCGCCGCAATACCGGCAGGAACACGCCGATCGTGCCGCCCTGCGCAGTTCGCGCTGGCTGGCCGGGCATGCCTCGGTGAGCGCCGTCATCAGCCGGCGCCGGGCCAACTACCGGCGCTGGCTCCAGGCCGTGACCGATTTGCCGCATTGCCGCCCGCTCTACCCGGAATTGCCGGAAGCCGTTGTGCCCTACATGTTTCCGCTGCTGATCGAGCAGCCGCTGCCGCATTTTTACTGGCTCAAACAACTCGGCGTGCCGGTCTGGCGCTGGGATGAAATGGCGCTTTCCGCCTGCCCGGTGGCGCGCGATTACCGCCTGCGCCTCTTGCATCTGCCCTGTCACCAGTCCTTGAGCGACGATGAAATGGCTTGGCTGCTGGCGGCGCTGACTCAAGTGCTGCGCGCGCCGGTTGCGGAGGGCGGGCCATGAGTTGGGAATTCCTGCCCGCGGCCAGCGCTTTTGCCGAACATGTGGCCGACTGGGATCGTCTCAACGATGAACTGTACGGTGGTCATCCGTATTTCGACAGCCGTTTCGTCGGTCCGCTGCTCAAATACTTTGCCAAGGGCAGTGAGCGCCTGTGTCTGTACCGCGAACAGGGCATCGTGCGCGGCGCGGTGATCCTGCAACCGCACGGCCTGGGGCGCTGGGCGATTTTTCGGCCGTCACAGGCGCAGGTGACGGCGATTCTGGTTGCCGACGCCGCGCTGCTGCAAAGCCTGTTGCAGGCGCTGCCCGGTTTTGCCTGGAGCATCGAATTCCATGCCGTCGATCCGCGCTATGCCCCGTCCTTTGACTCCATCCGGGCGCAAACCATCGTTTTCCCGCATGCCAACACCATCGGCGTTGTGCCGGGGAACGGTTTCGATGCGTACTGGCAGCAGCGCCCGAAGAAACTGCGCAGCAATATCAGTCGCTACAGCAATCGCCAGGAGCGGGAGGCAGGCGCCTCCGTGCTGTCCTCTTGGCGCGAACAGGGGGATATGGTCGGCGGCGTTGCCCGTTTCGGCGAATTGGAGAGCGCTGGCTGGAAGGGTGAAGTCGGCACGGCCGTGTCGATTGGCAATGTCCAGGGGCATTTCTATGCCGATGTGCTTGCCGGTTTCGCAGCTACCGGACAGGCCGAGGTTTACGAAATGGCAGTCGCCGGGCAACTGGCGGCGTCCCGCCTGCTGATCGGCAATGCGCGCATGCTGGTCATGCTCAAGACGGCCTATGACGAAACGCTCTCCCGTTTCGCTCCCGGCCGGCTGTTGCTGTACCGCTTGCTCGAACGCGAACTGGCGGAGAACCCGGAACGGGTCGTCGAGTTCTACACCAACGCCACGCGCGACCAGGCCGAGTGGGCGACTTTCGATTGCGCCATCCACAGCATCCAGTTGTTCCGCAGCGATTACGCCATCGTCGCCTACACGCTGTTCCGCACGGCGAAGCGTCTGTTGCGCGGCGCGAAACGCATGCGCCAGCCGGAAAATGCGACGCCGCCGGTCGAGGTCCGCAGTTGCGCCCGTCTCGACGAATTTCCGCCAGGCGAATCACCGTTTGCAGAATTCGCGCTGAACGGCAATCTCGATGCGTCGATCGACTGGTTCGCCTTGTTGCAGCGACAGGTCTACCCCGACGATGCCGCCGTCCGCTACTACTATCTCGCCGATAACGGGCGGGCGCGGGCGGTGCTGCCGTTGCGCCGGACCCGTCAGGGCTGGCTGCGCAAGCTGGAGGCCTTGAGCAATTACTACACCTCGCTCTATTCGCCGCTGCTCGGACGGGACTGCGATCCGCTGACGGTGCGCCATCTGCTGAATGCGGTGACGCGGGAGAATCACGGCGTCCACATGATGTATTTCGCGCCGATGGATCCCGAAGCGCCGGGTTATGGCATCTTGTTGAACGAATTGCGCGCCAGCGGCTGGATTCCGCTGACTTTTTTCTGCTTCGGCAACTGGTTTCTCAAGGTGCGGGGCGGCTGGGAGGGCTATCTGCGCCAGCGCGGCGCCAATCTGCGCAGCGGCATCAAGCGGAGCAGCAAAAAATTCATCGCCGACGGCGGCACGCTCGAACTGATCCGCGATTCAACCGGCGTCGAGGCGGGCATCGCCGCCTTTGCGGAGGTCTACTCGGCCAGTTGGAAAAAACCCGAGCCGTATCCCGATTTCGTGCCGGCGCTGATTCGCCTGCTGGCCGCCCACGGCATGCTGCGGCTCGGCATCGCCCGCCTGAACGGGCGACCGGTCGCCGCCCAGTTGTGGCTGGTCGGCCAGGGCAAGGCCAGCATCTACAAACTGGCCTACCACGAGGCTTTTTCCGCCTGGTCGCCGGGAAAGGTACTGACCGCTTTTCTGATGCGACAAGTCATCGAGGGCGACCGGGTCGAGGAAGTCGATTTCCTGATCGGCGACGACAAATACAAGCAAGCCTGGATGAGCGACCGGCGGGAGCGCTGGGGCATCATCGCCTACAACCCGCGCACGCTGTTCGGTTGCGTGCTGGCGTTCAAGGAAATGGCCGGCCGCTGGATCGGAACCGCGCTGGCGACAATCCGCGAGCGTTTGCGCCAGATGTCGGATGGGCGGTAAGGTGTCCCGTCGTTGCCCGCATTGCCCAACGAAATGTGCATTGGACGGCGCTGCGCCGATCCCGAATCCATGTCTACCCGTGAAAAAACCATGAATCGCCTCCTGATGATCGCCTACCATTTCCCGCCTCTGGCGGGTAGCAGCGGCATTCAGCGCACCCTGCGCTTTGTTCGGCACCTGCCCAAATTCGGCTGGGAGCCGCTGGTCTTGTCGGCCGACCCGCGCGCCTACGAGCGCACCAGCGACGACCTGATGGGCGATATTCCGCCGGGCGTCATCGTGCGCCGCGCCTTCGCGCTCGATACCGCGCGCCATCTGGCGATCGGCGGCCGCTATATCGGCGCCATGGCCCGGCCCGACCGCTGGGTCAGTTGGAAATATGCCGC
>WQUQ01000055.1 GCA_009782025.1 Desulfobulbus sp.
CGGCTCACAAGAAGAAGTGTCTCGCATGGACGACTCCCGTAAATGTCAAACTCCTACTGCCTCCCCGGCAAAGCCGGGGGATTTCCTTGATGGTTTAAGTGTTGTCATTCTGCGCGGAGCGAAGCGTAGTCGCAGAATCCACAAGCTGCATGGATGCTGCGACTGCGCGCAGCATGACGCAGCGGGAATGTTCAATGCTTAATTGCGGGGTCAATAGGCTCGCCTTGGCAGACGAATTTTCGGAGGAAAACTCAATTTTCAATCGCTCAAAAGCTTGATTGGGATCAAGGATCAATGATCTGTGCCAGTCCAATCTGGCGACCATCGCGTTGGGTGGCCGAACGCATTTTTGTTTGTTCTAGGAGAGGAAAGATGAAACAAAACATAGTGGGGATGCTGGCCTTGTCGGCCATGACGGTAGCCATGGGGTCGGCCTTTGCTCAGACGGCGGCGCCGACGCTGGCTGCGGCTGAGAAGGAGCAGGCCAAGAAGATTTACTTCGAGCGCTGCGCCGGCTGTCACGGCGTGCTGCGCAAGGGCGCCACCGGCAAGAATCTTGAACCGCACTGGACGAAGACGGACAAGGAAGGCAAGACCACCGAAGGCGGCACGCTCAATCTCGGCCAGAATCGCCTGGAAAAGATCATCGGTTACGGCACCGACGGCGGCATGGTCAATTTCGACGACATCCTGAGCAAGCAGGAAATCGCCCTGATGGCCAAGTACATCCAGAACACCCCGGATGTGCCGCCGGAGTACAGCTTCAAGGAGACGATGGATTCCTGGAAGGTCATCGTGCCGGTCGACAAGCGTCCGACCAAGCAAATGAACAACCTCAACCTGAAGAATCTCTTCTCGGTCACCCTGCGCGACTCTGGCGAAGTGGCCCTGATCGATGGCGACACCAAGCAGATCGTCAACATCGTCAAGACCGGTTATGCCGTTCATATCTCCCGCCTCTCCAAATCCGGCCGCTATGTGTATGTGATCGGGCGCGATGGTCGCTTGAGCCTGATCGACCTGTGGATGGAAAAACCGGCGGTCGTCGCCGAGGTCAAGATCGGCTTCGACGCCCGCTCGGTCGATACCTCCAAATTCAAGGGCTATGAGGACAAATACGCCATCGCCGGCTCCTACTGGCCGCCCCAGTACGTCATCATGGAAGGCGAAACCCTGAAGCCGCTGAAGGTCGTCTCGACCCGCGGCATGACGGTCGATGGCGAATACCACCCCGAGCCGCGCGTGGCCTCGATCGTCTCCTCCGAAATCAAGCCGGAGTGGGTGGTCAACGTCAAGGAAACCGGCCAGATTCTGCTGGTCGATTATTCCGACATCGAGAACCTGAAGACGACCACCATCGCTTCCGCCAAGTTCCTGCATGACGGCGGTTGGGATGCCACCAAGCGCTACTTCCTGGTCGCGGCCAATGCCTCGAACAAGATCGCCGCGGTCGATACCAAGGAAGGCAAGCTGGCCGCCCTGATCGATGTCGCCAAGATTCCGCACCCAGGCCGCGGCGCCAACTTCGTCCATCCCCAGTTCGGCCCCGTCTGGGCCACCGGCCACCTCGGCGCGGATGTCGTGACCTTGATCTCGACGCCGTCCGACGATCCGAAGTTTGCCCAGTACAAGCCGCACAACTGGAAGGTCGTGCAGGAGATCAAGCACGTGCCGGGCAATCTGTTCGTCAAGACCCACCCGGTTTCCAAGCACCTGTGGGCCGATTCGCCGCAGAACCCGGAAAAGGCGATTGCCGAGTCGGTGACGGTGTGGGACATGGCCGATCTGTCCAAGCCGAAGAAGGTCATCAACGTTGCCAAGGATGCCGGCCTGCCGGAAACCAAGGCGGTCAAGCGCGCCGTGCATCCTGAATACAGCGCCGATGGCTCCGAGGTCTGGGTCTCCTTGTGGGGTGGCAAGACCGATCAGTCGGCCATCGTGGTGTATGACGACAAGACCTTGGCCGTGAAGAAGGTCATCACCGATCCGAAGATGATTACGCCGACCGGCAAGTTCAACGTCTACAATACGCAGCACGACATCTACTGATGCGCCCGTGCTCTTGATCTGACGTAAGGCTACGGGGGCGCAAGCCCCCGTAGTTTATGCAGCATTAACGTATTCGCCGGCGTCGTCTGTCGCCGGAACCCGTAACTCCTGTGGAGAATGATCGCAATGAAAAAAAATCTCGTATCCTTGGCCGTGTTCGGCGCCCTGATCGCTGCTGGCGCTTCTTCCGCCCTGGCTGCGCCGGACTGGAGCAAGGTGCCGAAAACCGATATTCATGTCTTCCACCCCGGCGTCGCGCCGCTCGAATGGGTTCAGGGCAAGAGCGAACACAGCGGCTCCAGCGGCCTGAAAAAAGGCGAAACCTGTGCCGGCTGCCATGTCGAGGACGGCAAGCTGAGCCTCGATGTCAAGCGCCTGTTGAGCAAAGAACTGGAACCCAAGGCCGCGCCCAAGGTGGGGACCTATACGGTCGGCGTCCAGGCCGCCTACGATGCTGCCAATCTGTACGTTCGCCTGACCTTCAAGGCCCCGGCCGGCAGCGCCGACAAGTCGGACAAGGACAACGAAGTCAAGGCCAGCATCATGTTCCCCAATGACAAGGTGCCGATGGGCGAGCAGATCGGCTGCTGGGCGACCTGCCACCAGGATGCCCGCACCATGCCCGGCGCTGACGACAAGAAAACCAAGTACGTCAAGGAGGGCGCCATGGACCTGATGCAATGGCGCAGCAGCGGCAAATCCTTCGATGGCAGCGTCACCGACAAGCGCAACATGGAAGGCGGCAAGGCCGGCGCCACGGCCGAGGGCAGCAAATCCGGCGATACCTATACCGTGACCTTCACCCGCAAACTGGCCGGCAACGCCGTGCTCGCCGCCGGCAAGGCCGTCACCTTTGGCGTCGCCATCCACGCCGATCATGCCGGCGGGCGTTTCCACCACGTTTCGTTCAACCAGACCATCGGCCTGGGGACGGACGGCGACATCAAGGCCGTAAAACAGTAGCGATTGCCATGTCATCCGCGGTCATCGCGCTTCGCCGATGGTGGCCCGTAAAAGGAGCGCCGCTTCTGCTGGCGCTCTTTTCGCTGGCGGCGACGGCGCAGACCGTCGTCGAAGTGCACATCGTCAACTACCGTTTCGAGCCGCCGACGGTCAGTATCAAGGCCGGCGACAGCGTGCGCTGGATCAACGGCGAAAAGCGCACCAGCCATTCGGTGGTGTTTCCTGACGAAAACGGCCTCGAATCCGAGCGCCTGTTTCCCGATGAACACTGGGAGCGCCGTTTCGACCGGCCGGGCCGCTACGCCTACCAATGCGGCCCGCACCCGGAAATGAAGGGAGAAGTGCTTGTCGGCGAATAGATTTCTGCCGCTGCTGTGGCTGGCCGCCTTGCCGGTTCTGGCCGGCGAGGCGGAACCCAGTCCAGCCCGGCAGAAGGAACTGGTGCATCTGGTGCGCCAGGATTGCGGTTCCTGCCATGGCATGACCTTGCGCGGCGGCCTCGGGCCGCCGTTACTGCCGGCCGATCTGCGCGACAAATCGGCTGAGGGTCTGGCGGCAACGATTTACAATGGCCGGCCGGGTACGCCGATGCCGCCGTGGAAGCAATTTCTCAGCGAAGCCGAAGCCCTGTGGATCGTCGAAAAACTGATGAGCGAGTTTCCCCAATGACCCTGATGTCCCCCATGAAACGGATTCTGAGCCTGTTTCTCGCCGCCTTGTTGAGCGCCTGCGCCGCCCCGCAACTGCGCGGCACCGGCGATCTCGGCCTGATTATCGAGCGCGCCAACGGCCACGCGACCCTGATCGACACCAGCGCGCGCCAGCCCTATGCGCGCATCGACGGTCTTGGCGATCTTTCGCACGCTTCCGCCGTCTATAGCCGCGACGGGCGTCATGCCTACGTCTTTGGCCGCGATGGCGGGCTGACCAAGGTCGATCTGCTGGAAGCGCGCATCGTCAAGCGCGTGATCCAGGCGGGCAATTCCATCGGCGGCTCGATCTCGCAGGATGGCCGTCTGGTCGTCGCCCAGAACTATGCGCCGGGCGGCATCAAGGTGTTCGATGCCGAAACGCTCGAACTGCTCGCCGACGTGCCGGCCGAATACGCGCCCGGTCAGTTTTCCAAGGTCGTCGGCCTGGCCGATACGGCCGGCAACAAATTCGTCTACGCGTTGTTCGACGCCGGTGAAATCTGGGTCACCGACTTATCCGACCCGCGCCGGCCGAGCACGCAGCGCTACCCGGCCGGCAAGCAGCCCTACGACGGGCTGGTGACGCCGGATGGCCGCTATTTTCTGACCGGCCTGTTCGGCGAGGACGGCGTGGCCCTGCTCGACCTCTGGCAGCCGGAGAAAGGCTCGCGCAAGATTCTCGAAAATTACGGCCGTGGCGAGGAGAAATTGCCGGTATTCAAGATGCCGCACCTGCGCGGCTGGTCGGTGGCGCAGGGCCGGGCCTACCTGCCGGCGGTTGGGCGTCATGAAGTGCTGGTGGTCGACGTCGGCACATGGCAGGAGGTCGGGCGCATCCCGGTGCGCGGCCAGCCGGTGTTCGTGATGGCGCAGCCGGATGGCCGCCAGGTGTGGGTCAATTTCGCTTTTCCCGACAACGCCAAGATGGATGTCATCGACACCCTGGCCGGCCAGGTGGTGCATGCCTTCGAGCCGGGCAAGGGCATCCTGCACATGGAATTCACGCCGCGCGGCGAACACATCTGGCTTTCGGCGCGCGACGACAACAAGGTTCTGATTTACGATACCGCCAGTTTCGCCCGGATCGGCGAGCTTGCCATCGACAGCCCCTCCGGCATTTTCTTCACGACGCGCGCCGCCCGGATCGGGTTTTGATGCGGCAGGCAAGCGAGACAACAGGAGAGCGGCATGAAAACGATTTTCTGCATTCCATTGCTGCTGGCGCTGGCAGCTTGCGGCGTTGAAACCGCTGGCACCGCGGCAACGGCCGCGGCGCTGAAGAAGCAGGAACTGGAACAGGCGCGGCAGACCGAGGCACAGGTGCGGCAACAGTTGGAGGCCGCCACGCAGCGGACGCAGCAGCGCGCCGACCAGGCCGGGAACGAGTAGGCGCAGGGTTTTCCATTTTCAGACCAAGCGAGTACGCGAAGACGAAGCGCAGACAGTACGGTTGTACGGCAAGCGAAGTCGACAAAGTAATCGTTTGATCTGGAAATGGAATTATTCCGGCAAATCGGCGGCGTGCAGCAGAAACACGTAGTCGCCGCCGGCGCTTGTTTCCAGCCAGGTGAAAGGCAGGTCGGGGAAGGCGTCTTCCAGCGCCGCCCGGTTGTGGCCGATCTCGACCAGCAGCAGCCCGTGCGGATGTAGATGCTGCTTCGCCTCGCGCAAAATCACGCGGGTGAAATCGAGGCCGTCCGCGCCGGAGCCGAGCGCCATGTCCGGCTCGTGCCGGTATTCCGGCGGCAATGCAGCGACCGATGCGGCGTCGACGTAGGGCGGGTTGGAGAGAATCAGGTCGTAGCGCCGGCCCTGGAGTTGGGCGAAAGCGTCGGACTGGATCAAGCGGATGCGCTCGTCGAGGCGGTAGTCGGCGACGTTGCGCTCGGCGACGGCCAGCGCCTCCGGCGACAGGTCGACGGCGTCGACTTCGGCTTCGGGAAAGGCCAGGGCGGCGAGGATGGCCAGGCAGCCGGAACCAGTGCATAGATCGAGGACGGAAACGACTTCATCGGGCGGGTCGATCCACGGCGCCAGTTGCTCGTCGAGCAATTCGGCGATGAAGGAGCGCGGCACGATGACACGCTCATCGACATGAAAACGGTGGGCGCCGAGCCAGGCCTCGTGGGTCAGATAGGCGGCCGGCAGGCGTTCCTGACAGCGCCGCTGGTAGATGTCGAGCAGGGCCTCGCGTTCATGCGCCAGGAGGCGGGCGTCGAGAAAAGGGTCGAGGCGGTCGAGCGGCAGATGCAGGGTGTGCAGCGTCAGGTACACCGCCTCGTCCCAGGCATTGTCGCTGCCGTGGCCAAAAAACAGGCCGGCGGCGGTGAAGCGGCTGACCGCGTAGCGGATGTAATCGCGGAGGGTGTGCAGCTCGGTCTGGGCGGGGGTCATTGCTTGTCGGATGTTCGGGGTCGGGTCAGGGCATCCGCGTGCTGGTGCCATGGGGGTCGGACAGTGTCAGCGTGAATTCCTTGAACGATGCGCCGCCGGCGCTGGTGCTGTCGAAATCCAGCATCGTGTCGAGTTTTTTGTCTTCCTTGTCGTGTCCGGCCAGCAGATCGGAGTTGTTGATCAGCCACGACAGGTTGGTCGGCGAATCGGCATTGGCCAGCGCCTCGTCGAGCGTGATGGCGCCTTCGCGGTAGAGCTTGAACAGATCCTGCTCGAAGGTCTGCGATCCGGGAGCCAGCGTCTGCTCCATCGCATCCTTGATCGACTGGACTTCGCCGCGTTCGATCAGTTCGCTGATGTGGCGGGTGTTGAGCATGATTTCGCAAGTCGGCGCCAGTTTGCCGTCCGTTTTCTTGACCAGGCGCTGCGAAACGATGGCGCGCAAGGCCACCGACAGGTCAAGGAAGAGCGCCGGCCGGTTTTCCAGCGGGAAGAAGCTGATGATGCGATTGAGCGCGTGGTAGGAGTTGTTGGCGTGCAGCGTGGCCAGACACAGGTGGCCGGTCTGGGCATAGGCGATGGCCGCCTGCATGGTGTCCTTGTCGCGGATCTCGCCGATCAGGATGCAGTCCGGCGCCTGGCGCATGGCATTTTTCAGCGCCGATTGCCAATCCGCGGTGTCCATGCCGATTTCGCGCTGGTTGACGATCGACTTCTTGTGCTTGAACAGGAACTCGATCGGGTCCTCGACCGTCAGGATATGGCCGGAACGGAAGGAGTTGCGGTGATCGAGCATCGAGGCGATGGTCGTCGATTTGCCCGAGCCGGTGGCGCCGACGATCAGGATCAGGCCGCGCTTTTCCATGATGAGTTCGGCGAGCAGCGTGGGCAGGCCAAGCTCGGTCAGCGGCGGGATATTGCCGAGAATGAAGCGGATCACGATGCCAGTCGAGTTACGCTGGCGGAAGATGTTGACGCGAAAGTTGCCGACCTGGGGAACGCCGAAGGAGAGGTTCATTTCCCAGGTCGTCTCGAAAATCTTGATCTGCTCCGGCGACATCAGCTCGTAGGCGATCTTGTCGATCATCTCGGGCAGCATCACCTGCTGGTTTACCGGCATGGCGCTGCCCTGAATCTTGATGTGAATCGGCGCGCCGGCGGAGATGAAAATATCCGACGCCTGCTTTTCCGACATCAGTTGGAACAATTTGTCGAGGATCATGGCG
>WQUQ01000056.1 GCA_009782025.1 Desulfobulbus sp.
TCTGGTCGGCGTTGCGCAGGATGGGCACGACCAGGCCACGCGGCGAACCGACGGCGATGCCGATGTCGATGTAGCCGTGATAGACGATGTCATTGCCATCAACCGAGGCATTGACGATGGGATACCTCTGCAAGGCGGCGCAGGCGGCTTTGACGAAGAAGCCCATGAAGCCAAGGCGAACGCCGTGGGCCTTCTCGAATTTCTCGCCGTACTGTTTGCGGAGCGCCATGACCGGGGCCATGTTCACCTCGTTGAAAGTGGTCAGGATGGCGTTGGTTTGTTGCGATTGCAGCAGACGCTCGGCAATGCGGGCGCGCAGCCGCGTCATCGGCACGCGCTGCTCGGTGCGCTCGGCCAAGGCGACGCCGGTCGCCGGGGCGGCAATGCTGACCGCAGCCGGAGCGGCGGCGGTGGTGCTGGCAACCACGGGGCCGGCCTTCGGCGCGGCGGCGACGGCGTCTTCCTTGGTCACGCGGCCGCCACGGCCGGTGCCGGCGACATCGGCGGCGGCGATGCCCTTCTCGTCGAGAATCTTGCGCGCCGCCGGGCTGGCGGTGCCGGCCGGAGCAGCAGCGGTGGCCGCTGCCGGAGCGGGCGCTGCCGCCTTCGGCGCGGCGGCAGCCGCCGGAGCCGCAGCGCCAGCGGTAGCCGCCGTGTCGATCTTGGCGATCAACTCGCCGGAAACGACGGTTTCGCCGTCGCCCTTGATGATCTCGACCAGCACGCCGGCGGCGGGCGCCGGCACTTCGAGGACGACCTTGTCGGTCTCGATGTCGACCAGGATTTCGTCACGGCCGACGGCTTCGCCGATTTTCTTTTTCCAGGATGCGAGCGTGCCTTCGGCAACGGACTCGGAAAGCTGGGGAACTTGGACTTCGATCAGGCTCATGATGTCTCCACTCTGCGATTCAGTACTCGATCTTGCCCAGCGCGGACTCGATCACTGCTTTTTGTTGCTCGTTGTGTTTGGCCAGGTAACCGACAGCCGGCGACGAGGAAGCGGGACGGGAAACCAGCAGCAATTTCTGCTTGCTGCCCAACCCACTGTCCAGGTGATGACGCGAGGCGAACCAGTACCAGGCGCCCTGGTTGCGAGGTTCCTCCTGCGTCCAGACGATCTCCGCGGCTTTCGGATACTTGGCCAGTTCAGCGAACAGGGAATCCTTCGGGAAAGGATACAACTGCTCCAGGCGGACGATGGCGATGTCGGTGATCTTCTTCTCGCGGCGGGCGGCCAGCAGGTCGTAATAGACCTTGCCGCTGCACAGGACGACGCGCTTGACCTGCTTCGGGTCGATCCTGTCCACTTCGCCGATGACGCGCTGGAATTCGCCGTTGGCCAGTTCTTCCAGCGGCGAGGCGGCATCCTTGTGGCGCAGCAGCGATTTCGGCGACATCACGATCAAGGGTTTCCTCTGCATGCGCACCGCCTGGCGGCGCAGCATGTGGAAAACCTGGGCGGCGGTGGTCGGCACGCAGACTTCCATGTTCATTTCGGCGCAAGCCTGCATGAAGCGTTCGAGGCGGGCCGAGGAATGCTCCGGCCCCTGGCCTTCGTAGCCGTGCGGCAGCAGCATGACCAGGCCGCAGGCGCGGCCCCACTTGGCCTCGCCGGAGGCGATGAACTGGTCGATGACGACCTGCGCGCCGTTGGCGAAGTCGCCGAACTGGCCTTCCCAGATGACCAGTTCATAGGGGTTGGCGGTGGCATAGCCATAGTCGAAGGCGAGCACGGCCTCCTCGGAGAGCACCGAGTCGTAGCAATGAAAGCCAGCCTGTTTGTCTTGCAGATGCTTGAGCGGCATCCAGGTGCCTTCGTCCCAACTGGCGCGGTTCTGGTCATGGAAAGCGGCATGGC
Organism: Desulfobulbus sp.; assembly: GCA_009782025.1. Taxonomy (GTDB): domain Bacteria; phylum Pseudomonadota; class Gammaproteobacteria; order Burkholderiales; family Rhodocyclaceae; genus Azonexus. Next base: position 1,859 of record WQUQ01000056.1, read on the forward strand.
GATGGAAGAAGGTGCCGCGCCCGACATCCTCGCCGGAAATGCGAATGCCATAGCCGGAAACCAGCAGCGAAGCATAGGCCAGGTTCTCGGCCATGCCCCAATCGACCGGCAGCTTGCCTTCGCCCATCGCGGCGCGATCCTCGACGATTTTCCTGACCCGCGAATGCAGCGTGAAGCCGGCGGGAATGTCGGTCAGACGCTTGGCCAGACGCTGCAATTCGGCCATCGGCACCGTGGTGTCGCAGGTTTCGATGTAGTTCCTGGCCAGGAACGGCGTCCAGTCGATCGTCATCGGGTGTTTGTAGCCGGCCAGCACCGGGTTGTACAGCAGTTCGCCCTGGTCCAGGTGCTCGCGATATTCCTCGATCATCCGCTCCGGGCCGTCGGCCGCCAACGTGCCTTCGGCGACCAGCTTGTCGCCGTACAGCTTGCGGGTGCCCGGATGCTTGGCGATGATCTTGTACATCAGCGGCTGCGTGACCATCGGCTCGTCCTGCTCGTTGTGGCCGAGCTTCCTGAAGCAGATGATGTCGATCACCACGTCTTTGAGGAAGGTCTGGCGATAGTCGACGGCCAACTGGGTGACCAGCGCCACCGCCTCGGGATCGTCGCCATTGACGTGGAAAATCGGCGCATCGACCATCTTGAAGATGTCGGTGCAATAGTGACCGGAGCGGTAATCGCGCGGATCGCTGGTGGTGAAGCCGATCTGGTTGTTGACCACGATGTGCAGGGTGCCGCCGACGCCGTAGCCACGGGTCTGGGCAAAGTTGAGCATTTCCTGGTTCACGCCCTGGCCGGCGACGGCGGCGTCACCGTGGATGAGCACCGGCATGACCTTGCGCTTGCTGCCCTCGCCGCGCCGAATCTGGCGGGCATAAACCGACCCTTCGACCACCGGATTGACGATTTCCAGGTGCGACGGGTTGAAGGCCAGCGTCAGGTGACAAGCGCCGCCCGGGGTATTGACATCGGACGAGAAGCCCATGTGATATTTCACGTCGCCGGCGGAAAGGTCGGTTTTCTTCTTGCCCTCGAATTCGGCAAACAGCATCGACGGGGCCTTGCCCAGCGTGTTGACCAGCACGTTCAGGCGGCCGCGGTGGGCCATGCCGACGACCACTTCGTCGACGCCCTGGGCGCCGCCGCTGCGGATGGCCTCGTCCATCGCCACGATCAGCGACTCGCCGCCTTCCAGCGAAAAACGCTTCTGGCCGACATATTTGGTGTGCAGGTAGCGCTCCAGCGTCTCGGCGGCGGTCAGGCGCTCAAGAATGCGCTTTTTCTGCTCGACATTGAAGGAGGGACGGGCGCGGATGCTTTCGATGCGCTCCTGCAACCAGCGTTTTTCCTTGTAGTCCGTGATGTACATGTACTCGACGCCGATGGTGCCGCAGTAGGTCTGGCGCAAGGTTTCGAGGATGTCGCCGAGCTTGGCTTCGGCTGGCAGTCCCTTGAGCGAACCGACGCTGAAAGTCTGGCCCATGTCGGCATCGGTGAAGCCGTAAAAGGACGGCTCCAGTTGGTCGATCTTCGGCCGCGGCAGGCGCTTCAGCGGATCGAGATCGGCCCAGCGCGTACCGAGCGAGCGATAGGCGGTGACCAGTTGGCCGACGGCCGACTGCTTCTTGTGCTCGGTGCTGGCCGAAGCGGGCGCTGTCGGACGGAAACCGCCATCCTTGGCCAGTTCGGCAAAGGCCGCAATCACCGGCGCATGCGCCACGTCACGGGCGACAAAGCCCGGCATCTGGGCCAGGCGATCGAAATATTCCCGCCACTCGGGTGATACAGCAGTCGGGTCGTTGAGATACTGCTCGTAAAGTTCCTCGACGAACGGCGCATTGCCGCCGAAGTACAAGGTGCTGTCGAACAATTGATTCATCGTGGTCATTGGCGGCCCCTTCAGGATGGCGTCTTGCTCAGTCGGCAGGCAACTGGACTTGGCGCCACTGGAAAAAAGGGCGGCCAGTTCGGCCGCCCTCTGCTTTCGCTTAAATTAACCGCGCCGGGCAAGTGGTACGACGTCGCGTCTGGCCGCGCCGACATACAACTGGCGCGGACGGCCGATCTTGTATTCCGGGTCGGTGATCATTTCTTCCCACTGCGCCATCCAGCCGACCGTGCGAGCCAGCGCGAAGATGCAGGTGAACATTTCGGTCGGGATGCCGATGGCCTTCTGCACGATGCCGGAATAGAAGTCGACGTTCGGGTACAGCTTCTTCTCGACGAAGTAATCGTCTTCCAGGGCGATCTTTTCCAGTTCCTTGGCCAGCTTGAACAGGCGGTCGTTCTGCAAGCCCAGTTCGCCGAGGACGTCGTCGCAGACCTTGCGCATCAGCTTGGCGCGCGGATCGAAGTTCTTGTAGACGCGGTGGCCAAAGCCCATCAGCTTGAAGGAGTCATTTTTGTCCTTGGCGCGCTTGATGTATTCGCCAACGCGCGAGACATCGCCGATCTCTTCGAGCATCTGCAAACAGGCTTCGTTGGCGCCGCCGTGCGCCGGGCCCCACAGGCAGGCAATGCCGGCGGCGATACAGGCGAAGGGATTGGCGCCCGACGAGCCGGCCAGGCGGACGGTCGAGGTCGAGGCGTTCTGCTCGTGGTCGGCATGCAGCGTGAAGATGACATCCAGCGCGCGCACCAGCACCGGGTTCGGCACGTACTTCTCGCACGGGTTGCCAAACATCATGCGCATGAAGTTGGAGGTGTAGTCCAGATCATTGTCCGGGTACATGAACGGCAAACCGGTGTTGTATTTGTACGCCATGGCGATGATGGTCGGCAACTTGGCGACGAGACGGTTGAAGCTGATGCTGCGGTGCTCGGCGTCGGAGAAATCGGCGGCATCGTGATAGAAAGCAGAGAGGGCGCCGACGACGCCGACCATGACGGCCATCGGATGCGCATCGCGGCGAAAGCCGGAATAGAACCTGGCCAGTTGCTCGTGCACCATCGTGTGCTTCTTGATGATGGTTTCGAATTCTTTTTTCTGCCCGGCATTCGGCAGTTCGCCATTCTTCAGCAGATAGGCGACTTCGAGAAAATTGCAATGCTCGGCCAATTGCTCGATCGGATAGCCGCGATACAGCAGCTCGCCCTTGTCGCCATCGATGAAGGTAATCGTGGATTTGCAACTGGCGGTTGAGAGAAAACCCGAGTCATAGGTAAACAGACCCGTCTTGCCGCCGAGCGTGCGGATATCGACGCAATCATTGCCATGCGTCGGCGACATGATCGGGAATTCGACGGGAGCCTGTCCGTCGATGCTCAGGGTTGCCTTGCGTTCGGTCGTCATGGATTGTTCCCTTTTCAGGTGTTGGTTGTCACTGCACTGTCAAAATTTCGGTCACCGGCAAATGGTACACCGCCTATCTTACTCAACTCTTGCGAAGCAACGCCACGATGGGCGCGTAGCGAGGATTATCGGTTTCCTGCTGGCCGCTGATTAAGTACCAAAGCTCGTGATCTTCCATGTCGGCCAGTTCGGCGAATGCCTGTTGCTGCTCATCGTTCAGTTGGGCGAAACCCTGGTCGAGAAAGCGCGTCAGCGCAATATCGAGTTCCAGCAAGGCCCGCCGGATGCAACGCCAGCGCAGGCGTTCATAATCGGTCCGCTCCATCAAACCACGCGCGACACCATCATGTCCTTGATCTTGCCGATGGCCTTGGTCGGGTTCAGACCCTTCGGACAGACATCGATGCAATTCATGATGGTATGGCAGCGGAACAGACGGTAGGGATCCTCAAGGTTGTCGAGGCGCTCGCTGGTCGCCTGGTCGCGCGTGTCGGCCAGGAAGCGGTAGGCAGCCAGCAGACCCGCCGGGCCGACGAACTTGTCGGGATTCCACCAGAATGTCGGGCAGGAGGTCGAGCAGCAGGCGCACAGGATGCACTCATAGAGGCCATCCAGTTCCTCGCGATCCTCCGGCGATTGCAGGCGTTCGCGCTCGGGCGGCGGGTCGTTGTTGATGAGATAGGGCTTGATCGAGTGGTACTGCTTGAAAAACTGGGTCATGTCCACGATCAGGTCGCGGATGATCGGCAAGCCAGGCAACGGGCGCAACACGATCGGCTGTTTCAGTTCATCAATGTTGAGCAGGCAGGCCAGGCTGTTCTTGCCGTTGACGTTCATCGCATCGGAGCCGCACACGCCTTCGCGGCAGGAGCGGCGATAGGACAGCGTATCATCCTTGACCTTCAGCTTGGTCAGCGCGTCGAGCAGCTTGCGGTCGGTCGGTTCAAGTTCGACCGAGATGTCCTGCATGTAAGGGGCGTCGTCCTTGTCGGGATCGTAGCGGTAGATTTTGAATTGAACCGTGCTCATGTTCTTCTCCGATTAGTACGAACGCGTCTTCAGCGCGATCGGCTCGACGGTCAGCGGCTGCATGGTGACCGGCTTGTAGGTGATCGTGTTGTCGACCGGATTGAACAGCGTGTGCTTCAGCCATTCCTTGTCGTTGCGGCCGTTGGGGAATTCCGGCGTATCCGGCGCGTCGTCGCGGACGTGAGCGCCGCGCGATTCCTTGCGCGCCTCGGCAGAAATCATGGTGGCCTTGGCGACCTCGATCAGGTTTTCCATCTCCAGCGCCTCGGTCCGGGCCGTATTCCAGGCCATCGACTTGTCCTTGATTTCGAGTTGGCGGGCGGCCTTCTCGACTTCCAGAATCTTGTCGACACCTTTCTTCAACAGATCATTGAAACGGAATACGCCGGCGTGGGTCTGCATCGTGCGCTGCATGGCCAGGCGGGTTTCGTACACGTTGGCGCCGTCCTTGCGGTTATCGATCGCCGCGACGCGGGCCAGGGATTTTTCGCCGGCATCCGGCGGCAATTCGCGGTGGGCCTTGCCGCCCTTGAGGTCTTCAATGGCCGAATCACCCGCCGATTTGCCGAACACCAGGAGATCGAGCAGCGAGTTGGTGCCGAGGCGGTTGGCGCCATGCACCGAAGCGCAGGCGCATTCGCCGGCGGCGTAGAAGCCGGGGACGACGGCGTTGACATCGCCGTTCTGCGGCATCACCACGCGCCCGGAATAATGCGTCGGGATACCGCCCATCTGGTAGTGACAGGTCGGCACGACCGGCAACGGCTCCTTGATGCAATCGACGCCAGCGAACTGCAAGCCGATTTCACGGATGCCCGGCAGGCGCTTCATGATGACAGCAGGATCAAGGTGGGTGATGTCGAGCAGCACATAATCCTTGTTGTGGCCGCAGCCTCGGCCTTCGTTGATTTCGGTGGTCATGGCGCGGGACACCACGTCGCGCGACGCCAGATCCTTGGCGTTCGGCGCGTAGCGCTCCATGAAGCGCTCCTTGTTCGAGTTACGCAGAATGCCGCCTTCGCCGCGCACGCCTTCGGTAATCAGCACGCCCGCGCCGGCCACGCCGGTCGGGTGGAATTGCCAGAATTCCATGTCCTCCAGCGGGATGCCGGCGCGCGCCGCCATGCCCAGCCCGTCGCCAGTGTTGATGAAGGCATTGGTGGACGAATGGAAGATACGGCCCGCGCCACCGGTGGCGAAAATGGTGGCGCGGGTGTGGAAGATGACGATCTGGCCGGTTTCCATCTCCATCGCGGTGACGCCGAGCACATGCCCCGCGCTGTCGCGGATCAGGTCCAGCGCCATCCATTCGACGAAGAACTGGGTATTGGCCCTGACGTTGCGCTGGTACATCGCGTGCAACATGGCGTGCCCGGTGCGATCGGCGGCGGCGCAGGAACGGCGCACCGGCTTTTCGCCGAAATTGGACATGTGGCCGCCGAACGGACGCTGGTAAATCTTGCCGTTGTCGGTACGGTCGAACGGCATGCCGTAATGCTCAAGCTCGACGACGCACTCGTTGGCCTTCCTGACCATGAACTCGATCGCGTCCTGGTCGCCGAGCCAGTCGGAACCCTTGACGGTGTCGTACATGTGCCAGTGCCAGTTGTCCTCCTCGGAATTGCCGAGCGAGGCGGCGACGCCGCCCTGGGCAGCGACAGTATGGGAACGGGTCGGAAAAACCTTGGACAGCACGGCTGTCTTCAGGCCGGCCTCGGATAGCTGGATCGCCGAACGCAAACCGGCGCCGCCGGCGCCGACGATGACCGCATCGAATTTCAGAACAGGAATACTCACGCTTACAGCCTCCAGAGAATCGCAGCAGCCCATCCGGTGTAACCCACCAGCACGGTAATGGTCAGCACATGCAAGACCAGGCGCACGGAAATTGGCTTGGCATAATCCATCCAGATGTCACGGACGCCGATCCAGGTGTGATAAAAAAGGCTGACGCAGAACAGGAAGGTCATGAACTTGATGACGCCGTTGGCGAACACGCCCTGCCAGGCCTCAAAGGTCGATGGCCGGACAGCGCACAGCACAGCGACGATCAGCACCGAATAGACGGCCATGATGACCGCCGTGGCGCGCTGAACGAGCCAATCCCTGAGGCCGTAGTGGGCCCCGACGACAATACGGTTAATCACAGCAGAATCCCCCACAAAATCAGGGTCAGCAGGATGCTGACAACCAGCACGGCGATGGCCGATTTGGCGGCCGCTTCTTTTTCGACGCCGATATGCAGATCAAGCAACAGGAAGCGGATACCGGCGCAGAAGTGGTGGGCGTAAGCCCAGATCAGGCCGGCCAGAATCACCTTGACGGGCCACAAGGCCGCCACCGATTTGAAGGTGGCGAAACTTTCCGGCGATGTCAGACTGGCGCCAAACAGCCAGAGCAGGATCGGCAAGCAGAAAAAGAGGGCGGCGCCGCTGATGCGGTGCAGAAACGAAACCCTCCCCATCACCGGCAAGCGGTTGGAAACCAGGGTTGTGAAGTTCAGATATTTCGGACGTTTCTTGATGGTTATTCCTGCCATGGACGTCATCCCTCACGTTGATTTGCGGCTAACCGCCGATGCCTGAAAAGAGCCGTGATTATACATTCAATTTGTGGCCACTACCGCCTCTGACGGGAGCATTCGCGAGTCCACACCCCCTCTTTCAGCCTAGTTCGTTGCGGTAGTGATGATGGCGAGTGCTGTACAAACCGAGACGCCACTCGACCGGTTTGTTGCCATAGGTATAGGCCGTCCGCTCGACACGCAACAAGGGGGCGCCAACAGCCACATCAAGCCGTGCCGCGCTTTCCCTGTCGGCGGCCACCGCCCGCAGGCGCTCCTCGGCGCGAATCATGCGCACACCGTAATCGCTCTCGAACACGCTGTACAGGGAACGCTCGCCGCCGCGCAGGGTTGCCAGCGTCAGACCGGCGAACAGTTCGGCCACCAGGTAAATCTGGTCGAACACCACCGGCTCGTCGGCAAAGCGCAAGACCCGCTGGATATGGATCAGGGCATCGCCAACCGCCAGGCCGAGCGCCTCGGCCACCTCGGCGGAAGCCATCACGGTTTCGCAGGAAAAATCATCGCTGACGCCTTGGGTGATCTTGCCGTCATCCGGCGCCAGACGCAGGAAGCGGTAGAAGGAGCGCGGATCGTCATGGGTGGCGACGAACGTCCCCTTGCCCTGGCGGCGAACCAGCAGGTTCTCCGCCGCCATCTCGTCGATGGCCTTGCGCACCGTCCCCTGGCTGACGTTGAAGCGCGCCGCCAGGTCCCCCTCGCTGGGAATCGCATCGCCCGGCCCCCACTCTCCCTTCTCCAGGCTGCGAATCAGGAAATCCTTGATCTGGCGATAGAGCGGACTGAATGTCGGTGACTGCGCCCGCGCCGTGGAATGAAAAACCCCTTGCGTCATGGTTGAAATTTCGCACATTTCCCAGTCAGCGTCCACGAAAAGTTGTCTTATACAAGACTGATAAACCGCTTGACTCAAGTCGGCCAAGCATCAGGCTGCTACATCCTGAATGGCTGAATTTGGGTTTGCCTGAAGCGGTGTTTTAGAGTGCAATGCTGACTGAGGTAATGGATGGCTGTACGCCGCATCCCGACAATTGGATCGGCAAAAATCGTGATCTGTCACAGGAGAATCGTTGCATGATGCGAATTTTTTTGCCCGCCGTTTTGGCTGCCAGCGCAGCGCTTGCGCTCCCCGGCGTGGCGAATGCCCAACAAGGGTTTGCCGTCCGCGCGGTCAACCTCCGCGCCGGACCGGCTCAGGGATTTCCTCTCGTCATGCACATCGGCATGGGCGCGCCCATGGACGTGTTCGGGTGCGTAGACGGGTTCACGTGGTGCGACGTCGGCGTTCCCGGCGGTCGCGGCTGGGTACACGCCAACTTCATCAGCTTCCCTTTCCAGGCGGGCTACGTGCCGATCTACACACACGGGCCAGCCCTGGGCATTCCGTTGATTTCCTTCAATCTCAACACGTATTGGGGCAGTTTTTACGTGGGCCGGCCGTGGTTCGACAACAGGAACTACTGGAACTCATGGCGCCCCCCTGTTTACCGCCCGCACCCCAGACCTCCAGGCTGGCAACCCGCGCCACCGCCGTCGTCGCGTCCGCCCGAATTTCGGCCGCCACACAATGCCCGCCCGCCGGGTCCGCCGTCCTGTCCTGACGTGAGCGGCCCGCCGCCACGGCCGCAACCAGACTTCGGGGGACAGAGACCGGGAGCCAATCGACCGCCGCCACAAGATAACCGCCCCTTCGGTGGTCCGCCATCCCGTCCTGAATCAAGTGGACGATCGCCACACCCGCAATCTGGGCCAAGAGATCAAGGCGGCCGGCCGCCGCAAGGCAACCGCTCCTCCGGGGGCGGCGGGGGAAGGTCAGAGCGCGACGCCGGACACCGCCGCTGACTGTCATGCCCCGCGAGGCATCAAGCCTCGTCGGCAGGCGGCGCGACCTTGATGATTTCTTCCAGCGAGGTGACGCCCTGGGCCGCCTTCATCGCCCCGGAAATGCGCAAGGGCCGCATGCCTTCGCGGTAGCACTGGTCGCGCAGGCGGGCCACATCCATTTGCGGCGTAATCAGCTTGCGCACCTCGACCGAGTTGAGCAGGATTTCATAAATGCCGACGCGCCCGGCGTAGCCGGTCATGCGGCATTCGAGGCAGCCGACGGGCTGCCAGAGTTGCGCCGGTTCCGCCGCCTTCCACGGCGCCACCAGGGCGCGCCAGGCCGCCCGCTGGTCGTCGCTGAGCGGCGTCGCCTTGCGGCACTGCGGGCAAAGCGTGCGCACCAGGCGCTGGGCCATGACGCCGAGCAAGGTCGAGTTGATGAGGTAGGCCGGCACGCCGAGGTCGAGCAGGCGGGTGACGGCGGCGGGCGCATCGTTGGTGTGCAGGGTCGATAGCACCAGGTGGCCGGTCAGCGCGGCCTGCACGGCCATTTCCGCCGTTTCCAGATCGCGGATCTCGCCAATCATGATGATGTCGGGGTCTTGCCGCATCAGCGCCCGCACGCCGTCGGCGAAAGCGATGTCGATGTTGTGCTGAACCTGCATCTGGTTGAACGAGTCTTCGACCATCTCGATCGGGTCTTCGATGGTGCACACATTGACTTCCGGCGTCGCCAACTGCTTGAGCGTCGTGTACAGCGTCGTCGTCTTGCCCGAACCGGTCGGGCCGGTGACCAGCACGATGCCGTTCGGCGCGGTGCTCATCTGTTGCCAGCGCTTGCGATCATCGTCGGAAAAGCCAAGGGCGCGAAAATCGCGGACCAGGACTTCCGGGTCGAAGATGCGCATCACCAGCTTCTCGCCAAAGGCCGTCGGCAGCGTGGACAGGCGCAGTTCAACCTCCTGGCCGCCTGGCGTGCGGGTTTTGACACGTCCGTCCTGCGGGCGGCGCTTCTCGATCACGTCCATCCGCCCGAGCAGCTTGATGCGGCTGGTCATGGCGTTCATCACCGCCATCGGAATCTGGTACACCTGATGCAGCACCCCGTCGATGCGAAAACGCACGATGCCGAGATCGCGCCGCGGCTCGACGTGGATGTCGGAGGCGCGCTGGTCGAAGGCGTATTGCCACAGCCAGTCGACGATATGGACGATGTGCTGGTCGTTGGCATCGAACTGGCGGTTGCCCTTGCCCAGTTCGACCAGTTGCTCGAAACTCGACAGGCCGGCCGTGGTTTCGCCGCGCGTCGCCGCCTTCTTGACCGACTTGGCCAGATTGAAGAATTCGACCAGATAGCGGCCAATGTCCTCGGGATTGGCCAGCACCCGGCGAATGTCCTTGCGCAGGATCGGCCGCAATTCCTCGACCCATTCGCGGACGAACGGCTCGGCAGTGGCGATCACCACCTCGCGCGCCGTGACCTTCACCGGCAGGATGCCGAAACGCGCCGCATAGGCGCTGGACATCACTTCGGCGACGCCGGTGAAGTCGATCTTGAGCGGATCAATGTGCAGGTAATCAAGGCCGCAGCGTCCGGCCAGCCACTCGGTCAACGCCTCCAGCCCGAGCAGGAGGGCCGGCGGCTTCAAGGAACGCCATTTCTGCTCGGCAATGACAATCAACGGATGGGTCTTGCCGCCATGCAAACGCTGCTCATGTTTCAAGGCATCGGCCATCTCGACCGCCACCAGGCCGTCGTGGACCATCATTTTCAGCACTTCGGCCAGGGTCAGCCGGTGCTCGCTCACGGATTTGTCATTCATCGGCGGCAATATAGCATGCCCATTCGCCGCTCATTCGCGCCGTCCGCAAGCGCCCTCGCCGGGCGCACCCCATGAAAAAACGGGGCCGCGGCCCCGTTCTCCTTACTTGCCCGAAAGAGCCAGCATCAGGTCGTTGATGCGCTTGACGAAACCGGCGGGATCGTCAAGCTGGCCGCCCTCGGCCAGAAGCGCCTGCTCGAACAGCAGCGCCGCCCAGTCGTCGAAGCGGGCTTCCTCGTATTTCAGGCGCATCACCGCCGGGTGCTGCGGGTTGATTTCGAGGATGGGCTTGACGTTCGGTGCCTTCTGCCCGGCCGCCTTCAAGAGCCGGGCCAGGTTGCCGGAGGGATCATGCTCGTCGGAAACCAGGCAGGAGGGCGAATCGGTCAGGCGGTGCGTGATGCGCACGTCCTTGATCTTGTCGCCGAGCGCAGTCTTGACCTTTTCCAGCAATGTCTTGTACTCGTCGGCGGCCTTCTCGGCTTCCTGTTTCTCGGCTTCGTCCTCCAGCTTGCCGAGATCCAGGCCGCCCCTGGCGACGGATTGCAGCGCCTTGCCCTCGAATTCGGTGAGATGGCCGACCACCCATTCGTCGACGCGGTCGGACAAGAGCAGCACCTCGATGCCCTTTTTCTTGAAAATTTCCAGATGCGGGCTGTTTTTCGCGGCATTGAAACTGTCGGCGGTCACAAAATAAATCTTCTCCTGGCCTTCCTTCATGCGGGCGATGTAGTCGGCGAGCGAGACGATCTGTTGGTCGCCGTCACCGTGGGTGGAGGCAAAGCGCAGCAGGCCGGCGATCTTGTCCTTGTTGGCGAAATCCTCGCCGATGCCTTCTTTCAGCACGTTGCCGAAGGCTTCCCAGAATTTGCCGTACTTTTCCTTGTCGGCGGCGTCCTCGCTATTGGCCAGCCCTTCGAGCATGGCCAGCACCTTGCGTGTACAGCCGCTCCTGATGGTGTCGATATCCTTGCTCTGTTGCAGGATTTCGCGCGACACGTTGAGCGGCAGATCGGCCGAATCGACGACGCCGCGCACGAAGCGCAGGTAGAGCGGCATCAGTTGCTCGGCGTCGTCCATGATGAAGACGCGGCGGACATAGAGCTTGATGCCGTGGCGGGCGTTGCGATCCCACAGATCGAAGGGGGCGCGCGCCGGGATGTAGAGGAGCTGCGTGTATTCCTGCTTGCCTTCGACGCGGGCGTGCGTCCAGCACAGCGGGTTCTCGAAATCATGGGCGACGTGCTTGTAGAACTCCTGGTACTGCTCGTCGCTGATCTCCGACTTGGCGCGCACCCACATCGCGCCGGCCTGGTTGACCGTCTCGTCCTCGTCGGTCATGACCTGCTCGTTCTTGTCCTTGTCCCATTCCTCCTTCTTCATGACGATGGGCAGGGCGATGTGATCCGAGTATTTGCGGATGATGGACTTCAGCTTCCAGGCATTGAGAAAATCGTCCTCGCCCTCGCGCAGATGCAGGATCACGTCGGTGCCGCGACCGGCCTTGTCGACCATCTCGACGCTGTACTCGCCCTCGCCCGCCGATTCCCATTTCACCGCCTGCCCGGCCTCGACGCCGGCGCGGCGGGAAATCACCGTCACCTTGTCGGCGACGATGAAGGAAGAATAGAAGCCGACGCCGAACTGGCCGATCAGATGCGCATCCCTGGCCTGATCGCCGGTCAAGGCCGAGAAAAACTCCTTGGTCCCCGACTTGGCGATGGTGCCGAGATGGGCGACCGCCTCGTCGCGCGACAGGCCGACGCCATTGTCGGCAATGGTGATGGTGCGCGCTTCCTTGTCGAAAGCGACGCGAATCCGCAACTCGCTGTCGTCGCCGTACAGCGCGGCATTGTTCAGCGCCTCGAAACGCAGCTTGTCGCAGGCGTCGGAGGCATTGGAAATCAGTTCGCGCAGGAAGATTTCCTTGTTGCTGTACAAGGAATGGATCATCAACTGCAACAGTTGCTTGACTTCCGTCTGGAAGCCGAGGGTCTCGCGGTTAGCGGTGGCGGACTCGGACATGCTTGAAACTCCCAATCGAGATAACGACAAAAAGGTGAGTTTCGAAATGGGGCCATCCGCCCCGATTTCAAGTCCTGAATTCAGCTTTTTGACAGACAACCCGCTCCAGCACCCACCGCCCAAAGTCGGGAAGGCGACGTGTTACAGCGTGAACTGAGTCAAAGGCCACCTATAACCCCCGCCAGAACATACAAGATGGCCTTCGGCCTTGCCGAATCACCTCAGATAAAGTATGATTTTACAACTTTCTGAAATTATTACCTCGTGGGAGTACGCCATGTCTCTTGTGACCGTCAAGCCCAAATTCCAAGTCACGATTCCGGCCAGATTGCGCGAACAAATTGCCCTACAGGAAGGCGACGTGCTCGATGCCGTACTGGTGCAAGAAGGGATCTTGCTGCGCCCCAAGGTGGTTATAGACAAGCACGCCGTGGCAGACCAGTTGAAGGCGGTCTTTGCCAAAGCGCCTATTGATCCTCGTAATGAATCGGCGATCATGCAAGAAGCCATCGGCGACATCGCCGCCTACCGGGCCTCAAAGCGCGATTGATCTATGCGAGTAGTGATTGATTGCAACGTATTGATTGCGGCGGCTCATAGCGAAGGAACTTGTCGCGCCGCCATTCTTCGTGCCGTGGAATGTGACGATATTTTCGTATCCGCCCCTATCTTGGCGGAGTATCGCGATGTAGCCATGCGTCCCAAGCATCGCAAATATCAATCAACCGCTTTGTCTGTTATCAACCTGCTGAAAAGTGTGGCGCGCCAAGTTGATCTACTGGAAACAAGCCCCGTGCTGCCTGACCTCAAAGACGGTATGTATCTGGCAACGGCACTGGCCTCCCAGGCAGACGCCATCATCACAGGCAACACCAAGGATTTCCCTCCAGAATTGTGTGCCCCCGTTCGTATACTGACACCACGCGCGTATCTGGATTGATGGGAAAGCCGCATATCGACTGGCGTTTCGGGCCGACTTTCCATGGTAGGTGTTAGTCGCCGAGCAGATGCTGTGCTGATACCCGTGTCTGGGTCGTGATCGGTTGAATACCCGCTTGTTCCAGCATCCACGCCTCGATCTGATCGTGCCATTTGCGCAACAAGTCCAGCGGGCGACGACGGTAGTGTTTCTCGGCGATGGCGGATGGCTTGTGTCCTTGAATTTGCGCGACGATGCCCACCGGTACCTCCACCCATTCCGACAATGTACCGAATGAGCGTGAACACGGATGCTGGCCTCACCTGACCCATCGGTAGTCGCACATCGGCAACACGTTGAACCACCGCCGACATTGTGGACAGGAAGGACAGCGCTGTCATGGGCATCGGTGCTTGCACAACGCCATGGACTTCAAGGATCGCGTTTTCGATGGACTTGAAAAACATGCTGGTTGGATATTGTTGCTGCAAAAGGGGCGAGTTCACTCTGTGCCTCCTTTCGGAGCACTATCGTCGTGTTCAGCTTCAATGTTCCGCGCCGTGCCATGTTTCAGCTTGCCGATTTCTTGGGCATTCCAAAACAAGCGCCGGTTGGTGGCCTTCTGGGGGCGGACCCCGAAGTAGGCGCCTTTCTGGGAAAATGCTTTGCGCAGGGTCTGCGGGCGAAGGTGAAGGACAGCGGACGTGCCCACCTGAGACGATTCTCCGCATTTTCCCACGCGAGGCTGAACTTTCGCTCGGCACCGGCCATAGGTGCCAGTATTTTTAAGCCTCTGTCTTTTGCATCATTTCCATCTCCAAGGTTGAAACCACCGGCTTTAGCCGGTCAGCTTTAGCGCCGCTGTCTTTGGCGGCGGTTGATGCTCCACTGACGGTTGATGGGG
>WQUQ01000057.1 GCA_009782025.1 Desulfobulbus sp.
TAACGGCAGGCCGGGAAGGCGCGGCAACGGATGATTCCAAGTCAGAAGACCGGCCGGGAGACGAAAACGGGCCGTCTGGTCAGACAGCCGCCGATTTTTTCCAGAAGGGGAATCCATGGAAAACCCGAACCAGCACGCTTTTACCCCGGCCGAACGGGCCGCCGTCTATCGCGCCATCTTCAACCGCCGCGACGTGCGCGGCCAGTTTCTGTCGACGCCGGTGCCGGACGCCGTGCTCGGCCGGCTGCTGCTGGCGGCGCACCATGCGCCGTCGGTCGGCTTCATGCAGCCGTGGAATTTTCTGCTGGTCCGCTCGCCGGAGGTCAAGCAGCGCGTGCAGCAGGTTTTCGCCAAGGCCAATGGCGAGGCGGCGCTGCTCTTTCCCGAGGACCAGCGCGAAATTTACAGCCGCTTGAAGCTCGAAGGCATCGTCGAAGCGCCGCTCAACCTGTGCGTCACCTGCGACCGCGAACGCAGCGGCCCGGTGGTGCTCGGCCGCACGCACATCCCGACGATGGATCTGTACAGCAGCGTCTGCGCCGTGCAGAACCTCTGGCTGGCCGCCCGCGCCGAGGGGCTGGGCGTCGGCTGGGTGAGCATCTTCAACCAGACCGAATTGCAGCAGGCGCTCGGCATGCCGCCGGAGATCGTGCCCATCGCCTATTTGTGCCTCGGTTACGTCAGCCATTTTCACGACAAACCGGAACTGGAAAAAGCCGGCTGGCTGCCGCGTCTGTCGATCACCGACCTGCTCTACTACGACCAGTGGGGCCAGGCCGATCGGCAACGGCAGGAGCCGCTGACCGTGACGCTGGCGGCGATGCAGGACGACATCCAGCAGCGGGGCGCGTTTCCGGGATGATGCCGGACGGCGCTTTCGCCCCGCCGCTGGCGGCGCTGGCCGCCGTGCTGGCCGACCGCCTGCTCGGCGAGCCGCGCCGTTTTCATCCGCTGGTCGGCTTTGGCCGGCTGGCTTCGGCGCTTGAATTTTGGCTCAACTCGCGGCTCAATAACCGAACGATTGCCGCCGGTCTGCTGGCCTGGCTGCTGGCGGTCGGGCCGTGGCTGGCGCTGGCTTGCTGGCTGCGGCCGCTGGCCCCGTTCGCCGTCGATGCCGCGCTGTTGTGGTTCGCGCTCGGCGCGCAAAGTCTGCGCGAGCATGCCGAGGCGGTTGCCCGTCCGCTGCGCGCCGGGCGGCTGGACGAAGCGCGGCGGCGCGTCGGCTGGATGGTTTCCCGCGATACGGCGACGCTGGATGCCCATGGCGTCGCCAGGGCCGGCGTCGAATCGGTGCTGGAAAACGGCAATGACGCGGTATTCGGCGCGCTGTTCTGGTTCGCCCTGCTCGGCGGGCCGGGCGCGCTGCTGTTTCGCCTGGCCAACACGCTCGACGCGATGTGGGGCTACCGCACTGAGCGCTTCAACCATTTCGGCCGCTGCGCCGCCCGCCTCGACGATGCGCTGAACTGGCTGCCGGCGCGGCTGACGGCGCTGACCTACGCCCTGCTCGGCCGCACCCGCGCCGCCCTGGCCTGCTGGCGAACGCAGGCAACGGCCTGGGACAGCCCCAACGCCGGGCCGGTGATGGCGGCCGGGGCCGGCGGCCTCGGCGTGCAACTCGGCGGCGCGGCCAGCTACCACGGCCAGGAGGTGATCCGGCCGCCGCTCGGCATGGGCGAACCGCCGCAGGCGGACGATCTCGACCGCGCCGTCGCCCTCGTCCGCCATGGTTTGTGGCTGTGGCTGGCGGTCTTTGTTCTGATCGGATTTCTCCGCGACATTTGATCGGATTGATTGCTACGAAAGTATATACTGGTATATACTCAGTGTGCGTTCATTCATGTTGCGGCGCGAAAGGAGCGATCATGGGCAGTCAAAACGCGATGACGGAAAGAACCGCCAAGCTGTTCAAAAATGGTGCGAGCCAGGCGGTGCGTTTGCCGGCGGAATTTCGCTTTGAAGGCGACGAAGTCTACATCTGGCGCGACCCTCACACCGGCGCGGTGGTGCTGTCGCCGCGCCAGCGCGTGACGCGCGATGAATTTTTGCGCCTGCGCGATGAGTTGCCCGCCAAGGAACTCGCCCGTTTCATGGACGTGCGCATCCAGCCCCCGGCGCAAACACGCGCGATTCTCGCCGCTGGCGAGGAAGGCTGAAAATGCCTCGCTACATGCTGGACACCAACATCGCCAGCGCGCTTATCAGAAAAAGCAGCGACCCGGTTGAGCAACGCTGGCGGGCCTTGGCCGATGATGACTGGTGCATTTCCGCCGTGACCCGTTCGGAATTGCGCTTTGGCGTTGAACTGCTGCCCGATGCCGCCCGGCTGGCAAAGATCGTCGACCTGTTTCTCATGGTCGCCCCCGTTGCGCCGTGGGATGCGGCAGCGGCGGACGCTCATGCGCGGGTGCGGGCGAAATTGCAACTGGCCGGAAAAACCATCGGCGCGTTCGATGAAATGATTGCCGGACACGCGCTTTCCCTCGGCATGACGCTGGTCACGGACAACGAAAAGCATTTCAAGCGGGTGGATGGTTTGGCGATTGAAAACTGGATGAAAACACAACATGCTTGAGCACGGCGGACGCCTGCGCGAAGCCGCGGCCCGATATGACATTCCCTTGGCCGGCTGGCTCGACCTGTCGACCGGCATCAACCCGCAAGGCTGGCCCGTGCCGCCATTGCCGCCCGAGGTCTGGCAACGTCTGCCGGAAGAGGGCGACGGGCTGGAGGAGGCCGCTGCGGTCTACTACGGCAACGCCAATCTGTTGCCGGCAGCCGGTGCGCAGGCGGCGATCCAGTGGTTGCCGACGCTGCTGCCGCGCGCCGCCGTGGCCTGCATCAGCCCGCTCTACAGCGAGCACCCGCTCGCCTGGCAGCGCGCCGGGCACAAGGTGCGCTTTCTGCAAAACGCCTTGCTGCCGCGCGCGCTGGCGGCGGCGACGCCTTATGTGCTGTTGTGCAACCCGAACAACCCGAGCGCCGACCAGCATCCGCGCGCCGTGGTGATCGAGGCCGCCGCCCAGTTGCGGCAGCGCGGCGGCTGGCTGATCGTCGACGAGGCTTTCGTCGACCCGACGCCGGAACTGAGCGTGACGCCGCTGGCCGGCACGGCGGCCGCGCCGAATCTGATCGTGCTGCGTTCGCTGGGCAAGTTCTTCGGTCTGGCCGGGGCGCGCGTCGGCTTTGTCTTTGCCGGCCGGGAGTTGCTCGACCGTCTGGCCGAGGCGCTCGGCCCGTGGCGCGTCAGCGGCCCGGCCCGCGCCGTGGCCCGGCTGGCCTTGCAGGACGACGCCTGGCAGGCGGTCGCCCGGCAACGCCTGGTGGCCGACGGCGAGCGCCTGCGGCAATTGCTGACGCCGTTCGGCGAGGTCAAGGCGACGGCCTTGTTCGCCACGCTGAATTCGCCGCACGCCGGCGAGTTGCATGACTATCTGGCGGGCCGGGGCATTTTCAGCCGCCGTTTCGAGCAACAGCCCTTGCTGCGCTGCGGCCTGCCCGGCATCGAGGCCGACTGGCAGCGCCTGGCGACGGCGCTCAATGATTGGAAACCGGCATGAAAGCACTGTTCCGGGCCGCTCTGGTGGCGACCCTTTGCCTCATCAACGCCGCCCAGGCCGAAATCGTCGTCCGGGACGATGCCGGGCGCGAGGTGCGGCTGCCCGCGCCGGCCCGGCGCATCGTCTCCCTGGCTCCGCACCTCAGCGAAAACCTGTTTGCCATCGGCGCCGGCGGCCAACTGGTCGGCGCCGTCGACTACAGCGACTATCCGCCAGCGGCCAAAAACCTGCCGCGCATTGGCGGTTATGACCGCGTCGATCTGGAGGCCATCGCCGCGCTCAAGCCCGATCTGGTGCTGGCCTGGAAAAGCGGCAATCACCCCGGGCAAGTCGACAAACTGCGCGCCCTCGGCCTGACCGTTTATGTCTCGGAGCCGAGCCGGATGGAAAATGTCGCCGACCTGCTCGAACGCCTGGGCCGGCTGACCGGCGCCGAAACCGCCGCCCATGCCGCCGCCCGGGACTTCCGCGAGCGTCTGGACAATCTGCGCGCGGCCAACGCCGACAAACCCAAGGTGCGCGTTTTCTATCAAATCGGGAAAACGCCGCTGATGACGGTCGGCGGCCCGCAGATCATCAGCAGCGCCATCGCCCTGTGCGGCGGCGTCAATGTTTTCGCCGACCTCGACCGGCTGGCCCCGACGGTCAGCATCGAAGCCGTGCTCGCCGCCGACCCGGAAGCCATCATCGCCTCCGGCATGGGCGACGCCCGCCCCGACTGGCTTAACGACTGGAACCGCTGGCCGCGCCTGACGGCGGTGCAGCGCGACAACCTGTTCCACATCAACCCCGACATCCTGCATCGGCACACGCCGCGCCTGCTCGACGGCGCGGCGAAACTGTGCGCCGCGCTCGATACCGCCCGCAGCCATCGTCCCGCCCGGTAAAAAAACCATGAGCCGCCTGCCGCAACGCATCGTCTGCCTGACCAGCGAAACCGTCGAAACGCTCTATGCCCTTGGCGAACAAGACCGCATCGCCGGCATTTCCGGCTACACCGTGCGGCCGCCGCAGGCGCGCAAGGAAAAGCCCAAGGTTTTCGCCTTCACCCACGGCGACGTCGACAAAATTCTCGCCGTCCAGCCCGATCTGGCGCTGACCTTCTCCGACCTGCAAGCCGACATCGCCCGCGATCTCATCAAGACCGGCGTGCCGGTGCATGCCTTCAACATGCGCAGCGTCGAGGACATTCTCGGCATGGTCGAAACCCTCGGCCGCCTGGTCGGCGCGGAAGAAAAGGCGCTGGCCCTGGCCGGCGAACTGGAAGCGCAGATCGCCGCCGCTCGCGCCAGCGCCGCCGAGCGTCTGGCGCGCCACGGCGGCCGGCGGCCGCGCGTCTATTTCGAGGAATGGGACGAGCCGCTCATCAGTGGCATCCGCTGGGTGTCGGAACTGATCGACATCGCCGGCGGCGAGGATGTTTTCGCCGAACAATCCCGCCTGCCGCTGGCCAGGGATCGGCAGCCGACGCCGGAGGCGGTGCTCGCCGCCGCCCCGGACATCATCATCGGCTCCTGGTGCGGCAAGCATTTCCGCCCCGAACGGGTGGTCGCCCGGCCGGGCTGGGCCGCCCTGCCGGCGGTGCGCAACGGCCGCCTGCACGAAATCAAGTCGGCGCTCATCCTGACGCCGGGGCCGGTGGCGATCAGCGATGGGCTGCCGCAGTTGCAGGCCATTTTTGATCTGTGAACATGGCCGCCTGGCCGCTGTTGCCTATAATCCTAAAAACCGCAGTTGACCGCTTGTAGCTCTTACGAAACCTGCATGAATACTAACTTTCCCGGCTTCGATGACCGTCACCATCCGGGTGAGGTCGCTACGCACCCGATCAGGCCGCCTTCGGGCGCGCTGGCGGCGTTGCTCCTCCTTGCAGGCGCGAGCCTGCCGCGTCGTCGTGCCTTGCCAGCCCACCCGATGCCGACCTGCTTGGGCGCGTCCAACTACGGTTTTTAGGATAATCGGAATCCCTCTGGAGAAAACCGCCCATGAAGCCCGCCCTGCCCCTGTTCTTGCTTGCTCTTGCCGCCCCCGCCGTTGCCGACGATGCCGGTAGCGCCCTCATCGCCAGCCTCGGCCAGATCAACGGCATCGCGCTGGCCTGCCAGCAGCCGGCCATCGCCAGCCTGGCGCGCAGCGCCGTGATGACCATCGCGCCGAAAACGCGGGACAACGGCGAAACCTTCGAGCAGGCGACCAACGCCGCCTTCCTCGCCCAGGACGGCGTCGACTGCCCCGATGCGGTAACGCTCAACGCGCGCCTGAGCGAAGCCCGGCAGCAGTTGCAAAAAATTTATCCGGCGGCGCCATGAGACGGCCCGTCACGCTCCTGCTCGCCGCCCTGCTCGCCGCGCCCGCCAGCGCCGCCCCCTCGGCGGAGGAACTGCTCCAGGCCGAGCGCAACGAAACGATCATCCCCCGTTATCTGTTGCAAGACCCGCGCGGCCAGGCCGTGACCAGCGAGGATTTTCGCGGCCGTTTTCAGTTGATTGCCTTCGGCTACACCTACTGCCCCGACATCTGCCCGACGACGCTGGTTGACGTGGCCGCCGTGCTGCAACGTCTCGGCGACCAGGCCAAGCGCTTGCAGGCCATTTTCATCACCGTCGACCCGGAGCGCGACAGCGGCCCGGTGCTCCAGACCTACACCGAATTTTTCGACCGGCGCATCCTCGGCCTGACCGGCTCGCCGGTTCTGGTCCGGCGCGCCGCCGATAATTTCCGCATTCGTTACGCCAAGGTTCGCGCCGCCGATGGCGTGCCGGAGCATTACTCGGTCGACCACTCGGCCGGCCTCATCCTGCTCGGGCCGGACGGCAGTTTCATCCGCAAGTTCGCTTACGCGACGCCGGTCGACACCCTGGTCGCCGATCTGACGGAACTGCTGGCCATCCCTTGACCACGATGAACCGGCGCGTGTGCAGTTGATCGGCGGGGCAAGCCCCGCCCTACGCCCGCTGCCAGGCCTCGGCGAAGGCTGGCGACTGGGCGCCGATGATCGCGCCGTATTGATCGACGGCGACCCGGCACAACTCCAGGCCGCCCTGATCCACGGCGGTGACGGAGCCGAGATCCATTTCATCGACGCCGACGCGGGTCAGCGCGTGCATCAGGTCGTTGTGCAGCGAAGCGTTGAGGCCACCGATGATGCGCGCGATCTTGCGACCGCCGATTTCGCGCATGCTCAGGATCGAGGCATGGCCGGCCGCCAGCGCCGCCTCGATGGCATCCTCGATGACGACCTGGTTGATCGGCCCGGTCTGGAAGCGGCCACCAAAGACATCGCCGATCCGGCTGACGATGTCCAGCGGCACGTCGATCCGCGGCGAGCCGAACAGCGAGAACTCGCAACCCGCCGTGCGACCGATTTCCAGCTTCAGCGAGGTGCGCACCATCAGGCCGGAAAGCGACAGGTTCTCGATGCCGCCGACCTCGACGGCCCCGCCATAACCGATGCACACCCGAGGCGGCGACGAAAAACGGATGCGCTGATGTTTACGTTGTTCCAGCATGGTGCGACGACGCCAACCAAGAAAAGAACTGGCAGTTTAGCCAAAATCCCCGATCAATACGACTACCGCCCGCCGTGCAGAAGCTATTCACCCGGCCATTAAGTATTGAATGATGCGTTCAGAATCCATCGTCATTGCGAGGCACGTCGTGCCGTGGCAATCCAGACCGCAGCCTGGATTGC
>WQUQ01000058.1 GCA_009782025.1 Desulfobulbus sp.
TCGGCTATGCCCTGGGCGGCGGCGAAGTCGCGCACGTCCTGGGTGATTTTCATGGAGCAGAAATGCGGGCCGCACATGGAGCAGAAGTGGGCGACCTTGGCCGATTCCTTGGGTAGCGTCTCATCGTGGAATTCGCGCGCCTTGTCGGGGTCGAGGCCGAGGTTGAACTGGTCCTCCCAACGAAATTCGTAGCGCGCCTTGGAGAGCGCGTTGTCGCGGATCTGCGCGCCGGGGTGGCCCTTGGCGAGGTCGGCGGCGTGGGCGGCGAGTTTGTAGGTGATGATGCCGGCCTTGACATCGTCCTTGTCGGGCAGGCCGAGGTGCTCCTTGGGCGTGACGTAGCAGAGCATGGCGGTGCCGTACCAGCCGATCATCGCGGCGCCGATGCCGCTGGTGATGTGGTCGTAGCCGGGCGCGATGTCGGTGGTCAGCGGGCCGAGGGTGTAGAAGGGGGCCTCCCGGCAGTATTCCAGTTGCAAATCCATGTTCTCTTTGATGAGGTGCATGGGGACGTGGCCGGGGCCTTCGATGATGGTTTGCACGTCATGCTGCCAGGCGATCTCGGTCAGTTCGCCAAGGGTTTTGAGTTCGCCCAGTTGCGCTTCATCATTGGCATCGTAAATGGAGCCGGGGCGCAGGCCATCGCCGAGGCTGAAGGCCACGTCGTAGGCTTTCATGATGTCGCAGATGTCCGCGAAATGCGTGTAGAGGAAGCTCTCCTTGTGGTGCGCCAGGCACCATTTGGCCATGATCGAGCCGCCGCGGCTGACAATGCCGGTCATCCGCTCGGCCGTCAGCGGGATGTAGCGCAGCAGCACGCCGGCATGGATGGTGAAGTAATCGACGCCCTGCTCGGCCTGTTCGATCAGCGTGTCGCGGAAAATTTCCCAGGTCAGTTCCTCGGCCTTGCCGTTCACCTTTTCCAGCGCCTGGTAGATCGGCACCGTGCCAATCGGCACCGGCGAGTTGCGGATGATCCACTCGCGCGTCTCGTGGATGTTCTTGCCGGTGGACAAATCCATCACCGTGTCGCCGCCCCAGCGGATGGCCCAGGTCATTTTTTCGACTTCTTCCTGAATCGACGAGCCGAGCGCCGAGTTGCCGATGTTGGCGTTGATCTTGGTGAGGAAGTTGCGGCCGATAATCATCGGCTCGCTTTCCGGGTGATTGATGTTGTTGGGGATGATGGCCCGGCCCCTGGCCACTTCGCTGCGCACGAATTCCGCCGTGATCTCGGCGGGAATGCTCGCGCCGAAGCTCTGGCCGGGGTGCTGGCGGCCGAGCAGCTTCGCCATCTTCTCGCCCTGCGGCCCGGTGGCGCGTAGCGACGCCAGATAGGCGGCGCGATTGAGATTTTCGCGGATGGCGACGAATTCCATCTCGGGCGTCACGATGCCCCGGCGCGCATAGTGCATTTGCGAGACGTTCTGGCCGGCCTTGGCGCGGCGTGGTTTGCGATGCAGACCGGGAAAGCGCAGGGAATCGAGATCCCGGTCGGCGGCGCGCTGGCGGCCGTAGGCGGAAGAGAGATCGGGCAATTCCTCGCTATCGCCGCGCTCGGCGATCCACTGCGCGCGCAGCGCCGGCAAGCCGGAGCGAATGTCGATCCTGGCGGCGGGGTCGGAATAGGGGCCGGAGCAGTCGTAAACGAAAATCGGCGGATTTTTTTCGCCGCCCATGCCGGTCGGCGTATCGGCCTGGCTGATTTCGCGCAGCGGCACGCGCAGATCGGGCCGCGAGCCGGCGACGTAAATCTTGCGCGAATTGGGTAGCGGCTCTATCGCCGCTGCGTCCACATGGGCGTTGGCGGCGACAAACTGTTCGGTGGCGTTCATTGGGATTCCTGGGGTTCCGGTCGGGTTTCATGCTACCAGTTAAAACTCGTCGCATGAAACCTGCCCTTTGACAGACGAAAGGGAAGCTCATTCCTTGCTGCATCCGTCCGCCGTGGCCGGTAAAATGACTGGCCCCCGCGCGGTTGCCGCGTGGCACTCAATCAGGAAGCGCAATGCCAGTCGTCCCGGAAGTCGTTCGCGAAGCCCCGCCACCCTATCGCCTGCGCGAAATTCCCTACAACTACACCTCGTTTTCCGACCGCGAGATCGTCATTCGCCTGCTCGGCGAGGAGAACTGGGCGATTCTCGACGAATTGCGCGGCGAGCGTGTCACCGGCCGCTCGGCGCGCATGCTCTACGAGGTACTGGGCGACATCTGGGTGGTGCGGCGCAATCCGTATCTGGAAGACGATCTGCTCGACAACCGCGAGCGTCGCAATGCGCTGGTCGAGGCCCTGCACCATCGCTTGAAGGAGGTCGAGCGCCGCCGCGCCGAGAGCGAGCAGGATGACCCGGAGCGCTCGGAAAAGGTGCGGCGTCTGGTCGAAGCGGCGCGGCAGGCGGTGGATGAATTTGCCGAGCGTTTCCGCAAAACTTACGATCTGCGCCGCAAAACGCTGAAAACGCTGGGCCGTCACACCCGCCGCGACAACATCGCCTTCGACGGTCTGGCCCGCGTTGCGCACGTCACCGATGCGACCGACTGGCGCGTCGAATATCCCTTCGTCGTACTCTACCCGGATACGGAAGAGGAAATCGGCCCGCTGGTGAAAAGCTGCATCGAGCTGGGCCTGACCATCATTCCGCGTGGCGGTGGCACCGGCTATACCGGCGGCGCGGTGCCGCTGTCGCCGTTGTCGGTGGTCATCAATAGCGAAAAGCTGATCGACCTCGGCCCGGTCGAGGAAGTCGTCCTGCCCGGTCATGACCAACCTTACGCCACCATCCGCACCAGCGCCGGCGTCGTCACCGAGCGCGTGGCGGAAGCCGCCAGTGCGGCGGGCCGCGTTTTCGCCGTGGACCCGACTTCGGCCAGCGCCTCCTGCATCGGCGGCAACATCGCCATGAACGCCGGCGGCAAGAAGGCGGTGCTGTGGGGGACGGCGCTCGACAACCTGGTCTGGTGGAAGATGGTCGACCCGGACGGCAACTGGCTGGAGGTCGAGCGGCTGAAGCACAATTTTGGCAAGATTCACGAGCAGGAGACGGTGGAATTCCGCCTCCGCCGTTTCGATGCCAACGGCAAGAAGCTGCTCGGCGAGGAAATCCTGGCCATGCCCGGCGCCGCCTGCCGCAAGGCCGGGCTGGGCAAGGACGTGACCGACAAGTTCCTCGGCGGCCTGCCCGGCGTGCAGAAGGAAGGCACCGACGGCATCATCGTCGCCGCCCGCTGGGTGTTGCACAAAATGCCGCCGGTCACGCGCACCGTCTGCCTGGAGTTTTTCGGCCAGGTGCGCGAGGCCGTGCCGTCGATTGTCGAGATCACCGATCATTTCAAACCGGGCGGCGCAGGCCATGCGGCCGGGGTGCAACTGGCCGGTCTGGAACATCTGGACGAACGCTATGTGAAAGCCGTCGGCTACGCCACCAAGGCCAAGCGCCACGGCAGGCCGAAGATGGTGCTGATCGGCGACATCGTCGGCCACGACGAGGAGGCGGTGATGCGGGCCGCTTCCGAGGTGGTGCGGATGACCAACCTGCGCGGCGCCGAGGGCTTCATCGCGGTGACGCCGGAAACGCGCAAGAAATTCTGGCTCGATCGCTCGCGCACCGCCGCCATTTCCCGGCATACCAACGCCTTCAAGGTGAACGAGGATGTGGTCATTCCGCTGCCGCGCATGGGCGATTATTGCGACGGCATCGAGCGCATCAACATCGAGTTGTCGCTCCAGAACAAGCTGGCACTCTGTGACGCCCTGCGCGATTTTTTCACGGGCGACCTGCCGGTCAACAGCGCCGACAGCAAGCTGGACAAGGATGTCCTCATCGGCGACCGGCGCGAGCGGGCGCTGGAGCACATCGCCGACGTGCGCGCCCGCTGGCAGTGGCTGCTCGACCACCTCGACCTGCCGCTCACCGAGGCGGAAAACCGCTTCGCCGAGTTCGGCATCGTCGCTGGCGAACTGACCAACCGCGCCGCCAATCCCGCTCTTTTCCACCGCTTGCAGGATTACTCGGTGCGCGCCACCTGGAAGAAGGAACTGAAAGAGCCGCTCGACAACATCTTCCACGGCGCGACCTACCGGCCACTGTCCGAAAAAATGGCCGCCGTGCAGCAGGACGTGCTGCGCGGCCGGGTTTTCGTCGCCCTGCACATGCACGCCGGCGACGGCAACGTGCATACCAACATCCCGGTCAATTCCGACCATTACGCGATGCTGCAAACCGCCAACCGGGCCGTCGAGCGCATCATGCACCTGGCCCGCTCGCTGGATGGGGTGATTTCCGGCGAACATGGCATCGGCATTACCAAGCTGGAATTCCTGTCCGATGCCGAAATCGCCCCCTTCCGCGCCTACAAGCAGCGGGTGGATCCGCAAGGGCGCTTCAACAAGGGCAAGCTGATGCCTGGCGGCGACCTGAACAATGCCTACACCCCCTCTTTTTCGCTGCTCGGCGCTGAGTCGCTCATCATGGAACAGTCGGAAATCGGCAAGATTTCCGAGTCGATCAAGGATTGCCTGCGCTGCGGCAAATGCAAGCCGGTGTGCTCGACCCACGTGCCCCGCGCCAACCTCTCTTACAGCCCGCGCAACAAGATTCTCGGCGTCTCGCTGCTGATCGAGGCGTTTCTGTACGAGGAACAGACGCGGCGCGGCATTTCGCTCAAGCATTTCGACGAATTCAACGATGTCGCCGACCACTGCACGATCTGCCATCGCTGCGTCAAACCCTGCCCGGTTGACATCGATTTCGGCGACGTTTCGGTGGCCATGCGCAACTTTCTGAGGAAACAGGGCAAAAAACGCTTCAGCCCCGGCACGGCGGCGGCGATGACCTTCCTCAACCTGAAAGACCCGGCCCCGATCAAGCTGATGCGCAGCGTGATGATGGAATTCGGCTTCAAGGCGCAACGCCTGGCGCACCGGGCGGCCAAGACCATCGGCCTGACCGGCGAGACGCGCGCCCATCCGCCGGCCACGCTGGGCGCGCCGACGGTCAAGACGCAGGTCATCCACTTTCTCAACCGGCCGATGCCGGGCAACCTGCCCAGGCGCACCGCCCGGGCGCTCCTCGACATCGAGGACGACAAGGTCATTCCGGTGATCCGCAATGCGCAAAAGACCACCGAGGAGTCGGATGCCGTTTTCTATTTCCCCGGCTGCGGCTCCGAGCGCCTGTTCTCACAGGTCGGCCTGGCCACCCTGGCGATGCTTTACGAAACCGGTGCAACCACCGTGCTGCCGCCCGGCTATCTGTGCTGCGGCTATCCGCAAAACGCCTCCGGCGACGCGGACAAGGGCCAGAAAATCACCACCGACAACCGCGTGCTGTTCCACCGCGTCGCCAACACGTTGAACTATCTCGACATCAAGACGGTGATCGTCTCCTGCGGCACCTGCATGGATCAGTTGCAGGAATACCAGTTCGACAAAATTTTCCCCGGCTGTCGGCTCCTCGACATCCACGAATACCTGATGGAAAAGGGCGTCAAGCTTGATGGCGCCAGTGGTACTCGCTATCTCTACCACGACCCCTGTCACACGCCGATGCAGGCTTACGCGCCGCTGACCGTGACCGCCGCGCTGATGGGCCAGGAGACGCCGCTATCCGACCGCTGCTGCGGCGATGCCGGCTCCTTCGCCTACTCGCGGCCGGACATCGCCACCCAGGTCAAATTCCGCAAACAA
The DNA here is from genome assembly GCA_009782025.1 of Desulfobulbus sp. Lineage (GTDB taxonomy): Bacteria > Pseudomonadota > Gammaproteobacteria > Burkholderiales > Rhodocyclaceae > Azonexus. Next base: position 5,687 of record WQUQ01000058.1, read on the forward strand.
CAGGAGATCGAGGCCGGCGCGGCCAGACTGCGCGCCGACGGCTTTGGGGGCGAAGTCAAGATCCTGACCTCCTGCCCGGCCTGCTTGCAAGGGCTGTCGCGCTACGACGACGATGCCGGCACGCAAGCCGACTACATCGTCGTCGAACTCGCCCGGCATTTGCTCGGCGCCAACTGGCTGGCCGATTACGTGGGCCGGGCCAACAACGGCGGCATCGAGCGGGTGCTGTTGTGAACCACGCCGAAGCCCATTGCGAATTGTGCGCCAGCCCCGGCGGCGTCGTTCTCTGGCAATCCGCAGAATGCCGCGTGGTGCGCGTCGACGAGCCGCATTACCCCGGCTTCTGCCGGGTCATCTGGAATGTCCATGTGCGCGAAATGAGCGATCTACCGCCGGCCCGGCGGCATGCGCTGATGACCGTCGTTTTCGCCGTCGAAACGATGATCCGCGAACTCTTCGCGCCGGACAAGATCAACCTCGCCAGCCTCGGCAACATGACGCCGCATCTGCACTGGCACGTCATCCCGCGCTGGGCCGGCGACCGCCACTTCCCGGAACCGATCTGGGGCCGGGTGCATAACGAAGGCGCGACGGCGCGGCCGCAGGTCGGCGACGACCTTCTGGCGCAGGCGCTGCAACGGGCGCTGCGCGGCATAGCGGAGACATCACCATGAGCGCCACCGACAACGCACCGTTATCTTTCTCCGATCTGGCCGCCGGCAGCGCCTATCTGGCGCGCCTGCCGCTGACCGATCCGGCCCTCGCCGAAGAGCAACTGCTCCGCTTTCTCGACGCCTTGATACGCCAGCCGCCAGAACCCGCGGTGTTGTTCGCCCTGGTCGAGCAGGCGCGGCGGCCGCTGCATGCCGTCAGCGATGAACTGGCGCGGCATTACCACGCCAAGCCGCTGCCGCTGGCCGCCGAGGAGGATGCGCATTTTCGCCGGGCGCTGGCGGCCTGGGGCAAGATGGCCAAGGTCTACGCCCTGTGCGCCCGCCTTGAGCCGCCGGACACCGCCAGCGCGGAATATGGCCTGCGCATGGCGACCATCCTGCACCGCTGCCTGTATTACACGGGAATGCTCATCCTCGAACATTTCCGCGCCCGCCGCGAACTGCCGCCGGGCCTCTGGCTGGAACTGCATGGTTATTACGAAACCGCCGAGGAATGGGGTATCGCCCACTTGCCGGTGCGCGATGCGCTGGAGAATGGCCTGCACCCCTCGCATTGTGCCGCCGTCTACGTGGCCTTGATGCTGATCGAAGTCGCCAGCCCCTACAACCACAGCATCCGCGATCTCAACCTGATCCACCGCTGGGCGAGCGCCTGGGCGCCGCTGGTTTCCATCCACCGCCTCGACGACGAGTTCGTGGCGCCGCCTTACGTCGTCGAACTGATGCAGGACGCGCCGCTGCATCCCAGCGCCGCCAGCGAAACGCTGGGGCCGGACGCGCGCCGTTTCGACACGACCCGGCTCGGCCTCCAGATCAACCACCTGCTGGTCCAGTTGCACCAGCGCATCACGCCCAGCCAGCTT